>NZ_JAUBSA010000021.1:0-5855 GCF_036702115.1 Microcoleus sp. LAD1_D5
TCTGAGTGCAATTTATCTCACTTAGCCCCAGTCTCCCATAAAATAGGTACTTTATTTCCGCCATGCTGTACTAGATAAACCCGCCCCCCACAACAGATAACCCACATCAACACATTAAATTTGGATCGAATGCGGAAAATATACATTCGGATTTTTGGTTTGATGGGGCCGGGCTTGAGAGATTGTTGGTTATTTACAATTATTGTTTGTGAAACCCGTACCTACAATTTAATAGATTGAGGAACCGGTTCGGCAACTGCGGCTAGTTCGGGTTCAACTTCTTCGAGGTGTGCTTCTAAAAGCGCCAGATTTCTCATGTTTGATTTATAAAAAGCATCGAAGATATCTCCGACTAAAGGTACTGAACCCACCACGGCTTCTAGACCGATATTGTAAACCATTTTCCCTAGAGTTTTTTGGGGAAGGTTGAATCGAGTTGCTAAGTAAATTAGGTATGCGGAAAATGCGGTATCTACGATATCCCCAGCACCCGGAACTAAACCGATAATGGGATCTAAACCAATGCGAAATTTAGTGCCGGGGATGCCAATGGCGGTATCCATCAGGCGGCTGAGTTTGCGGATGCGGTTGAGGGTGGCGAGACGCTCTATGTTGTTCATATTATTATTGTTGAACTAGGTTGAAAATTTGAAATCTGTCGGAAGACGGAAAAAAACATCTAGAAACCGCTCATTTTCCATCTTCGCTAATATGCTGAATTCCCCATTCGTGCATGGCATTAATAATCGGTTTGAGACTTTCGCCCAAAGGCGTTAGCGAATATTCAACTTTTGGCGGCACTTGCAGGTAAATTTCCCTGTGCACAATCGCGTCTGACTCCATTTCGCGTAGTTGCTGCGTCAGCATCTTCTGAGTAATGCCGTTGACAGCTCGTTGCAGCTCGTTAAAACGCTTCACTCCTTGAAACAACTCCCGCAGAATCAAGACCTTCCAGCGCCCGCCAATCACCTCTAGAGTGCGTTCTACAGGGCAATTTGCTCGATCGACCTTTACTTCTTGGACTTGCATAGTATCTTTTTGGTAAGTATCGCACTTTTAAGTGCGTACTATCCATAATAACTTGACTCGGTTTAAAATAAAAACATCACAGAAACACCCGATAAATTACACTGAGGATTCAGCAAATGATTACCGTCAGAAAAAGTGAAGCAAGAGGACACGCTAATCACGGTTGGCTGGACAGTTACCACACCTTTTCTTTTGCCGGCTATTACGATCCAAATTATATGAATTTTCGATCTTTGCGGGTAATTAATGAGGATGTCGTTAGCCCCGGCAAAGGTTTCGGTACTCACGGACACAGTGACATGGAAATCATTACTTATGTATTAGAAGGAGCATTAGAACACAAGGACAGTTTGGGTACTGGTGCAGTGATTAAACCCGGTGAAGTACAGCGGATGAGTGCAGGTACGGGTATCCAGCACAGCGAGTTCAATAACTCCCAAACAGACCCAGTTCATTTGCTGCAAATCTGGCTGTTACCCGATACAAAAGGCTTGCAGCCGAGTTACGAGCAGCGGGATTTTCCCCTAGCAGAAAGGCGCGGAAAACTACGCTTAGTGGCGGCGCGAGATGCGAGAGATGGTGCTGTGAAAGTGCATCAAGATGTGGATTTGTATGCGGCTGTTTTGGATAAAGACTCGCGGGTTTCTCACGCTTTGCAGCCGAATCGCCACGCTTGGGTGCAAGTTGCTCGCGGCTCGGTTTTGCTCAACGGTTTGCCTTTGGAAAATGGCGACGCTGCGGCGGTTAGTGGCGAGGCTGAGGTGGTGATTGAAGCGGCAGCAGAGGCAGAAATTTTGCTGTTTGATTTGGCATAGAATTGGGCAGCCTACCTACTCAGTAAGGTGCGGAATTCGCACCCTACTTAGGGTGGGTTACTACTTAGGAAATAAGTAAATAGGAGGAAGAAAGTAAATTTTATTTGTGGTATTTTTGCTAAGGTTAAGTGTTTAGGATAAATTTTTATGCAACAAAACCCGATCGCCCGCAAGCATCTTATTTGGAGCCTCATCACTGGTTTAGCAGTTGGCGCGATCGCAGGCGCACCCATCGGCTGGATGGCTAATGGGTATTATTCCGAGCAGCGTTTGGCTCAAATTCTGATTTGCCGAGAAAAAAATAGAGATCAGCCAGTGGCTATTGTTGAGGCTAGGTGCGGTTCCCGATTCTAAATTTTTCTGGTAGCCAGAGGGCTGTGTCAAATATTTTTAGGCTTGTGCGAATGTCGAAAGTTCGATCGCGCAGGCGTTTTGGCGTTGTCAACCGTCAATATGCCACAAACCGGAAAAGTTATCCGTCAGTTGATATGTGGGTATGTTAAATTGACACAATAATGAATTACAGCAGAACAATTCCGGCTATTTTGAGTGCTACGATCGCCCTGAGTTCGATCGCCCTCATCCCACTGACATCACCTCAAATTGCCCTCGCATTAACCGCCGACAAAGTTAAAACCGTTGCCCAACAAATTACTGTTCGCATCCAGGGGCCAAAAGGCGGTTCTGGAGTAATTTTAGAGAAACAAGGCAGCACATACTATATTCTCACAAACTGGCACGTTGTCGATAAAGCCGGCGATTACGAGGTCGTAACTCCCGACGGCAAAGCTCACTCTGTATCATACAGCCTCGTGCGGCGAGTGCCAGGGATGGATTTAGCCGTCATGCCCTTCAGCAGCACTCAAAGCTACCCCCTGGCTCAATTAGCCAATTCTGCAGCAACTAAGGGAAACAAGGCTTATGTGGCCGGCTGGCCGATATCCGGCGGTTCCCTGAGACAGCCGATTTTCATCGCCACGGAAGGTCAGCTTACCGGCCGCCAAACTCCTTGGAACGGTTATACTTTGGTATACAACAACTTAGTGAGAGCGGGCATGAGTGGCGGGCCGGTGCTCGATGACGCGGGGCGAGTTGTCGCAATTAACGGCATTGTCAGGTTAGAGGACAACTCTGATAAAATCGTGGCTGCGGGAATAGAAATTAATACTTTCATGAAATGGCGATCGACTATTTCGCTGCCAGTAGTTCCCCAATCTCCTACTGCCGGAAACCCTAAAAATCCGGCGAATAATGCGCCCCGCACGCCCGCAAGTGCGATCGCCTTTGCTGCTACCAATACTCTCAAAGGGCCTTCGGAAGTTGTCAGTTCCCTTGCCCTAGCTTCAGCTTATTTTACTACAGGAAATAGCAACGGCACAATCTCAGTTTGGAATTTCCCCAGCGGGCAATTAAAAACTACCCTGCAAGGACACACGGAAGCCGTAAACGCACTGGCCGCGGGTGCGGACTCCAAGGTGTTAGCTAGCGGCAGCGACGACAAAACTGTGAAAATTTGGAATTTAGAAACTGGTGCGGTTGTACGCACTTTGAGCGGGCATTCCAATGCAGTTTCGAGCGTTGCCGTCAGTCCCGACGGTCAATTTGTAGCGAGCGGTAGTTGGGACAAAACGATTAAGATTTGGAATGCGAAAACCGGAGAGTTGTTGCGGACTTTGACCGGGCATTCAGGGTTGGTGAATGCTGTGGCAATTAGTCCAGACAACAAAACTTTAGCTAGCGGCAGCAAAGACGGTTCAATTAGGTTGTGGAATTTAGCTACAGGTCAAGCAATTCGCACGATTAGCGGCAAAAACTTGGCTGTTTTGTCGCTAGCTTTTACTCCCGACGGCAAGAGTTTAGCTGCGGGAAATAGCAACGGTACAATCGGTTTGTGGAATGCCGGAAATGGGCAGTTAATTCGTCGTTTAAGCGGGCATACCGACGGAGTTTGGTCGGTGGCATTCAGTCGGGATGGCACTACGCTGGTTACTGGCAGTTGGGATAAGAGTGTGAGACTTTGGGATGTGCGATCGGGCGAATTGAGAGGTAATTTGAGCGGTCATGCTGGCTACGTTAGCGCTGTGGCGATTAGCAGCGATGGGAAGACTATTGTGAGTGCGGGTTGGTTGGGGGAAATCAAGATTTGGAAAAGGAGTTGAGATTTTTTTGAACGAACCGCGAAGGCGCGTTACGCGGAGGGGCGCGTAAGCGCTACTCAACCTAGAAACAGCCCCGCCTCTGTAGCGAAGCCAGCTACTTGAGCGTTCGGTTAGGCACTGACTCTAGTGGTAGGGTGCGTCAGTTGGTAGCGATTCGATGGACATGGGCTCATCATTTCCGAGCTCCGCACCCTACTACCTAGCGTCTCGCTTCCAAGTCCGATCGACACTTGTGATAGATTTGGTTCTTGCCAGACTACACTGGAAGACAAAATCAAATTAGCATTTGCGCCATAAATTCGATCGACCCGCTGTGCTGGCAGGACTCTGCACTTCGCGGAGTCAATCTAAAATCTAAAATCTAAAATCGACATGACTTCTGACAAATGATTGAAGTAGAACACTTAAGCAAAACTTACGGTTCGACCGCAGCGATCGCGGACGTGTCTTTTTCGGTCGAATCAGGAGAAATTCTCGGGTTTTTGGGGCCAAACGGCGCTGGCAAAACGACAACCATGCGGATTTTGTCGGGATATTTGCCGGCATCCAGCGGTACCGCCCGCATCGCCGGCCTCGACGTTCACGAAAACTCGATGGCAGTCAGACAGCGCATCGGCTATCTGCCGGAAAACCCGCCACTTTATCCAGAAATGAGTGTGGAAGGGTTTCTGTTTTTTGTCGCCCGGATTAAGCAAGTACCTGCAGGCGATCGCGCGCGACGAGTTACCTCCGCGATCGAACGCTGCGGCCTGGTTGATAAACGCAAAGTTTTAATTCGCAAACTTTCTAAAGGATTTCGGCAGCGCGTCGGTATCGCCCAGGCGATCGTCCACGACCCGCCGGTGATTATCTTAGACGAACCAACCGTCGGCCTCGACCCCCGACAAATCATCGAAGTCCGCAATTTAATCAAAAGTCTTGGCGGCCAGCACACAATTATCCTTTCCACGCACATTCTGCCCGAAGTCAGCATGACTTGCAACCGCGTTACCATCATCAATCGCGGTAAAATCGTCGCTGCGGGTACTCCCGAACATTTGATGGGAGAGTTGGCCGCCGGAGAGGGTTACGAGCTCGAAGTTGAAGGCGAGGCGGATTTGCTAAACAGTCTGCTGTTCCCTTCTTTGGAAAATTTGCCGGGAGTTCGATCGGTCGAATTAATTCCCAACCAGCAATTTTTAGCAAGTCGTTACCGCCTGCGGGCATTGTGCGAACCGGACATAGAACCCGGACGAGAAATTGCTGCAGCTATCATCGCCTCTGGATTTGGACTCTGCGAAATGCGTCGCTCTCGCGCTACTCTGGAAGATGTATTTTTAAGGCTGACAGCGGCTGAAAAGAAACCAGAAGAAAATCTGGTTCACAGCGAACCGGAGGTCGATCGAAATCTGCAAGAAGTGGCAGAAATTCAAGATTCGATCACGGATTCTCATCAATCGGAATCGCAACCGATTGTTGAAAATCTGCTAGTTTCAGAAACCGTCGAGTCGATCGAGCCTTCGGAGTCACACTCCGAACCAGTTGTAGAAACAGTAGAGTCGATCGAGCATTCTCAGCCCGAACCGATTGTCGAAAATCTGCAAGTTGTAGAAACAGTAGAGTCGATCGAGCATTCTCAACCCGAATCCGAACCAATTGCAGAAATACCAGAGGAAATAAGCGATTTAGAACCAGGAATGCAACCAGTGGCAGATTTTCTGGAAATTGTAGAAAGACAAGAGTCGATCGAGCATTCTCAGCCCGAACCGATTGTCGAAAATCTGCAAGTTGTAGAATCGATCGAACGTTCTCAACCAGAACCAGAACCGATTTTCGATACACCAAAGTTGATCGAACTTTCTCAGCCAGAACC
>NZ_JAUBSA010000021.1:5955-50806 GCF_036702115.1 Microcoleus sp. LAD1_D5
TTGATCGAGTATTCTGCACCAGAACCCGAAGCGATTTTAGATTCACCAAAGTCGATCGAACGTTCTCAACCAGAACCCGAACCGATTTTCGATACACCAAAGTCGATCGAGCTTTCTCAGCCAGAACCGGTTGTCGAAAACTTGCTCATTGTAGAAACACCAGAGTTGATCGAGTATTCTGCACCAGAACCCGAAGCGATTTTAGATTCACCAAAGTCGATCGAGCTTTCTCAGCCAGAACCGATTGTCGAAAATCTCGAAGTTTCAGAAACACCAAAGTCGAGCCAACCTTCTCAACCAGAATCCCCACCAGTGGTCAAAAATCGGCCACTTAAAAAAAAGCCACAACCGACTAGCGATTCTCGACCAGAACAGCCACCTCTTACCAAAAAGCGACAAATAGAAAGAAAGCCACAGGATAGCGACGACCGCGAAACACCACCCGCAGGCGACTCAGAATGAACCAATTACCAATTACCCATTCCCCCTTCCCCATTGGTATCAACTTAAGGTCAAACGTAGTCACAGACTGCTGTTTGACGATTAAGCCCCGATCCCCCCTAGCCCCCCTTAAGAAGGGGGGAACTGGAACAACTCAAAGTCCCCCTTCTTAAGGGGGATTTAGGGGGATCTAGACTCGGCTATAAACGAGAGATACAAAGGCTTTCAGGCTTAAGTTGACACCATTCCCTATTCCCCATTCCCAAGGTTAGTAATGATTAGTAATATTGTCGCAATTTACCGCAAAGAACTACAAAGCTATTTTGCCTCACCATTAGCCTATGCCATAGCAGCAGTCTTTTGGCTAATCACCGGCTACTTTTTGATAGCCATCCTCCTCGCCCCCGACGGGTTAATTCCCCAAATTGGTCAGCGAGACCAAATGGGAATTACCGAACCTCCCATCGACGTAGCCTACGAATTCCTGCAACTCTTCCTGCGAATAATGGGTTCCCTTTCCTTGTTCGTACTACCCGCACTCTCAATGGGACTTTACGCAGAAGAACGCAAACGTGGAACCTTAGAACTATTAGCCACATCGCCCTTAACAAACTGGGCCGTTGCTACGGGCAAACTCCTCGGTGTTTTAACATTTTATACCACAATGTTGCTGCCCCTGCTGTTCTGCGAGGCGATCGCCCTCAGTTCCTCAACCCCACCCGTACCCCCCGGAGTTCTTCTGCTAGGACACGGCGGCTTAATCTTACTAGCAGCAGGAGTATTGTCGCTCGGAATGTTTATTTCGTCCCTCACCGACAGCACAATTTTATCAGCCATCCTCACCTTCGCTCTAGTATTATTTCTCTGGGTGATCGATGCAGTCGCCGTCAGTATCGGTGGCCCCTTTGGAACGGCATTAGGACATTTGTCGCTCCTAACAAATTACACCAATCTTGTCAAGGGAGTTTTCGATACCAGCAGTTTAATTATGTTTGCCAGTTACATCATTTTAGGAGTATTTCTGACCGCCCAATCCATCGATGCCTTGCGATATCAGCGTTCTTAAAAACATTAGGGAAGACAGAGATAGAGAAGGTTATTTTTGCCGAAGTAAAGACAAGTAAAAAGCAAAGGGAAGGTTATTTTTTCCCTGCGAATCATTCTACAAAACACCTCAAACAATGAGATTTATCAATCCCAAAATCGACTTTGCGTTCAAAAAAATATTCGGTTCCAGCGACAGCAAAGACATCCTGATTAATTTTTTAAACGCCATCCTTTATGAAGCACAGCCGGTCATCGAAGACTTAGAAATAATCGACTCCCAACCAGAACCTCAAACTCTCGCAACCCAAGACACACACCTAGATGTCAAAGCCACAATTAACGGCGGCAGAATCGCCCTAGTTGAAATTCAACTGATCAACGTGCCTTCCTTCGGGAACAGAGTTTTGTACAACGCTGCCAAAAGCTACAGCCAGCAATTAACAGGAAAAGAACGCTACGAAAGACTAAAAACAGTAATTTCTTTGAAAATTGCCGACTTTGAAATGTTTGAAAATCAGCCGGAATTTATGTCGCGGTTTGTTTTCCAAGAAAAAGAGCAACAGTTTGAGTGTCCCGATACTGAAATAGAATTAGTATTTATCGAACTGCCAAAATTTAGCAAGGAATTAGCAGAATTAGAAACAACCGCCGACCAATGGATTTACTTTCTCAAAAACACCAGCACTCTGGAGACAGTACCAGAAAGACTGAGTACAGTTGCCGAACTTCAGAAAGCTTTGAGAATTGCCAACGAGGACAACTTCACGCAGCAAGAATTAAATGAATTGGAGAAGCAAGAACTGTGGATTCAAGACCAGCAGATTGCCATAGATGTAGCAAGAGAGCAGGTGATAAAAGCCGCTCAACTATCGTTAATATTGCGTCAGCTAGTGAAGCGCTTAGGCACAATACAACCAGAAACCGAAAACTGCATCCGTCAATTAGGTATACAGGAATTAGAAGAACTAGGAGATGCCGTGATCGATTTCAACAAGCCGTCAGATTTAACAGCATGGTTGCAGGCTAATGCGATATAGAATAACATCCTCGACCCGGAATTTTGTCACGCAATATTTACCTTATGAAAATTAGCAAAACAAATTGGAAATACGTTTTTTTGCTGGGTCCCCTCCTCATCGCAGCGGGGGTAACAGCAGCACTTGTATCTGGAGTATGGGACCCCCTGACAGTCGGTTTAGTTATTGCCGGAGCAGTGACGATCGCCCTTTGGCTGCTATATTTGAGTTACGAACAAAGCTTTTGGGGGCAGCGTTCCACTCAAGCCAGCACCAACGCCCTGATTGCCACCCTCGCCGTCTTTGTGATTCTCGGAGTAATTAACTTCATAGCAGTTCGCTATCCCGTCCGCATCGACTTAACCGAAAGCCAACAATTTACCCTTGCCCCGCAGACTCAACAAATACTGCGAAACCTGCAACAAACAGTCAAAGTTTGGGTATTTGACCCCATCCAAAACCCCCAAATTAAAGAATTGCTGCAAAGCTACAAACGCGAGGGAGGCGAAAAATTCCAATTCGAGTTTGTTGACCCGCAGACCCAACCGGGAAAAGCGCGGGAATTTAGCATTACCAGCATCGGAGAAGTTTACCTGCAATCCGGTGACAAAAAACAAGCTCTGCAAAAAGGTGGCACTGCTTTTGGTAGCGACCCAAATCAAGGTCTTTCAGAGATCAAACTTACAAATGGCTTAGAAGAAATCCTGAGCACTCGCGTTGCTACAGTTTACTTTTTGCAAGGCAAAGGAGCCCGCCCGCTACAGGAAGGTCAAGGCGGAATTCAGCAAGCTGAAAAAGCTCTGAAAGATAAATACTACAACGCCCAAACGCTGAATTTGACCGAACGCAAAGAAGTGCCAGAAGATGCAGATGCTTTAATCATTCCCGGCCAGGACAAACCGTTTTCCGATACAGAAATTAAAGCACTAAGAGCTTATCTCGATCGCGGCGGCAGTTTATTGTTAATGGTAGACCCGGCAATTGATACGGGATTGGACAAACTTCTGCAAGAATGGGGGGTCAAACTAGACACCCGTTTGGCCATCGATGCTTCGGGTACTGGTCAAAGATTTGGCCTGGGCCCCACGGTTCCCACCGTCAGGCGCTACGGCGAACATCCGATTACTCAAAGTTTTGGCAACGGTATTTCATTTTATCCATTTGCGCGTGCTTTGGAAACCTCGCCAGTACAAGGGATAGAGGAAAAACCGCTGATTTGGACAAGTCAGGAAAGTTGGGCGGAAAGCGATTTGACGACTAAGAAATTGGAGTTTGATCAGAAGACCGATCGACAAGGCCCGCTATTATTAGGTGTAGCTTTAGTTCGATCGTCCACTGACAGCACTCCCTTAAAGCCCTCACCTTCACCAACACCAACTTCGCCCTCGCCTTCACCCCAAGCATCGCCGACAGATTCACCATCACCGACAGATTCACCATCACCGACAGATTCACCATCACCGACAACTTCACCATCACCGACAACTTCCCCATCACCGACAGATTCACCATCACCGACAACTTCCCCATCACCGACAGATTCACCATCACCGACAACTTCCCCATCGCCGACCGATTCACCATCGCCGACAGATTCCCCATCGCCGACAGATTCCCCATCACCGACAACTTCGCCAACAGCTTCCCCAATCAGCTATTCGGTGATTGTCTCGCAAGAAGCAACGCCTCCAGGATTACCGACGACTTCGCCAACACCGACAACTTCGCCAACAGCATCTCCCACAGCATCTCCCAGTCCAACCGCAACTCCTTCTGTGCCTTCAGCTTCTGGAAAAACATCGCGAATGGTAGTAATTGGCACATCTCAATTTGTGACTAACGGTTGGTTTGACCAACAACTCAATAGCGACGTGTTTCTCAATTCAGTCAGTTGGTTGAGTAAACCAGACCAGCAAAGCTTTTCTATTAGTCCGAAAAAAGCTACCAACCGCCGCATTAACATGACGGCCATTCAAGTAGGATTGCTGGTTTTAGCTTGGCTAATTTGGCCTTTACTCGGACTGGGAATTGGTGGCGCTATCTGGTGGAAGAGAAGATAAGTTAGTTGACTATTGATTGTTGACTGTTGACTGTTGTCAGTTGTCATTTGTTAATCCTTTGCTGTGGCTAATAACAAATAACCAATAACATTAATCAACAGTCAACAGTCAACAGTCAACAATGCCCAATGCCCAATGCCCAATGCCCAATGCCCAATTCGCTGTTACTATGAAATTGCAGAAAAATACATTAGTATTGATAGCCGTCGCGTTGAGCATGACTGGGCTGGTTGCTTTGTTCGAGATGCAAGTGTCTCCGAAACAAGAAGCCGCTAAGGAAGAAAAACAGAAAATTTTTGCTTTTAACTCCGATCGCATACAATTCTTTACAGTTAAAACTCCCGAAAAAATCTTGACTTTTGAAAGAGTTTATGCTACAAAAGGAGGCAAGTCTAGCTGGGAAATGAAATTGCCACTGCAAGCACACGCGAGTCAGGCATCGGTGGATTTTTTATTAGACAGGCTAGCAACAGGAAAGAGCGATCGCACGATTAATATTACTGCTGCTCAACTGCCAGAATTCGGTCTAGACCAACCCCAAGCTACAGTCACAGTAAAACTGGACAACCAGGAAACTCACCGCCTAGTTTTAGGCAAAACAGACTTTAGCGGCCGCTTCTTGTACGCTCAAGCCAATCCGCCGGAAGCGCCCCCTCAAAATTCCGCCCAAAATTTGCCCGTGCTGCTAGTGCCTTTTGACTTTAAAAATGCCGTCCAGCGACCTTTGTCAGAGTGGAAAAAAGCAGAAGCACCCAAAACAGAGAAACCGCAAAAACCCTCTCCTACGCCAAGTCCTGAGAATCAATAGATGGCCGATCTATCTGAGATGTTGCACCATTCTCAATAAGCCTTTTATGAACAGGCTTTCCGGCCTGTTCCACAAAGAGTGAATTTTCTTGTGGAACAGGCCGGAAAGCCTGTTGCTGACGCAAGATGCCTGTTCCACAAAGAGTGAATTTTCTTGTGGAACAGGCCGGAAAGCCTGTTGCTGACGCAAGATGCCTGTTCCACAAAGAGTGAATTTTCTTGTAGAACAGGCCGGAAAGCCTGTTGCTGACAATGGTGCGCTCTGGGATAGAATTTAAAGAACAAATCCCAAAACCTGTTACATCCAACATTCCTCACCTAAAATACAGAAAAGTCTAAACTTAAACTGTATTTAAGTGGCGTGCATTACCCCCAGGAAAGGGCGAATATGTTTCAGACAGCACTCAACCAAGGTACGACAGCAACGGATACAGCGCTTGACGTTGAACTCCGCAAGGTCTTTAAGGTATTTAACGGCGAAACCGCAGTCCGCGGAGTTGACCTCAACATCCGCCAAGGAGAATTTTTTAGCATCCTCGGGCCCAGTGGCTGCGGCAAGACTACGACGCTGCGCTTAATCGCTGGGTTCGAGACTCCCTCGGCGGGTGAATTGATGATTCGTGGCCAGTCGATGACCAACACTCCAGCTTACCGCCGTCCGGTAAATACTGTGTTTCAAAGCTATGCTTTGTTCGGACACATGAATGTCTGGGACAATATCGCTTTTGGATTGCGGATCAAAAAGCTGGGGAAAGCGGAAATTGAAGAACGGGTACGGGAAGTTTTGCAATTGGTGAAAATGGAATCTTTCGCCAACAGGTTTCCCGGTCAAATGTCGGGCGGCCAGCAGCAGCGGGTGGCTTTGGCGAGAGCTCTAGTAAATCGACCGGCGGTTTTGCTGCTGGACGAACCTCTGGGTGCTCTGGATTTGAAGTTGCGGAAGCAGATGCAGTTGGAACTGTCGAATTTGCATCAAGAATTGGGTTTGACTTTTGTGATGGTGACTCATGACCAAGAAGAGGCGATGAGTCTGTCTGACCGGATTGCGGTGATGCACGAGGGGAGGATTGAGCAAATTGGCTCTCCTGAAGAAATTTATGAGTGCCCGCAGACGGCTTTTGTGGCCGATTTTATTGGCGATACGAATTTGTTTTCTGGTACGGTGGAGTCGATCGACCGATCGACTCTCACAGTTCGCACCTCAGCCAATCTGAAAATAGTCGTTCAGCAGTCGGATATGTGGAGTGGTGTCACCGGCGACTCTGTGGTGGTCAGCGTCCGGCCGGAAAAAGTATATTTGAATCTCTACCAGCCGGAAGTGTCGGTCAACTGTTTTGAAGGGCGGCTCAAAAATACTATGTACATGGGCACGCACGTTCATTATGTCGTTGAGTTGGCGTCGGGCGATAAAATTACGGTGCGCCAGCCAAATACCGGCGGCTCTTTGCCAGACCCGCACACGCCGATTTACGCTTACTGGGGAACTACTGATTGTCTCGCTTTGGGCGATCGAGCATAATTGGGAAACGAAGGAAGAAGGAAGTTCGGCAAAGGATTCTGTAACGGATGTAACGGATGTCAAGAAGAAGGAAGAAGGAAGAGGGGGAGAATGGGAGAATTTCCCCATTACCCATTATTCCTTATTACAAATTCTCAACTCTAAAATCGAATTTCCCAATCCCCAATTCCCCAATCTAAAATCTAAAATCTAAAATCTAAAATCTAAAATCGAACTGTGCCTCCGACTAACTTACCAATTTCCAGGATTTTTCCGGCTAATTCTACACGCCGTCAGTTCCTAAAAAATTCGGCGGCGACAATTTCCGGTTTAGCTGTTTCGAGTTGTGGCTGGCGACTTGCAGACGTACAATCTGCTCCTCCCGTCAAAGGTAATGCCGACCAACTTTTCATCTATACTTGGGCAGGCTATACCGATAACGCTTTGCTCGATCGCTTTGCCGAAAAAACCGGCATTCGCGTGGTTGCAGATGTATTTGACTCCAATGAGGCGATGCTGGCTAGAGTTCAAGCTGGCGGTGGCCGGGCCTACAGCATCATTTACCCGTCTGACTACATGGTGATTCAGATGACGGAACTGGGGCTGTTGAGCCCATTAGACCACTCGATTTTGGGCGGACTCGATCGGCTCAAAAAACAGTTCCAAAACCCTGTTTATGACCCAGGAAACCGCTACAGCGTGCCTGTGAGTTGGGGAACCACAGGCTTAATTTACAACAGCGAACAACTCAAAGAAGAGCCAGAAGATTGGGACTATTTGTGGCAGCATAAACAGGAGTTAGCAAAGCGAATGACGCTGGCAAATGATGTTCGAGAAGTGATGGGTGCTGCGCTGCGGATGTTGGGCTATTCTCTCAATTCTACGAACCAAGAGCAAGTGAAACAAGCTTACGAAAAGTTGGTGGAGTTAAAACCGGCGATCGCATCTTTTACCACTGATGCTTGGCGGCCGCAAATGCTGACGGGGGATTTGAAGGTAGCTATGTGTTATTCTTCTGATGCTAATGAGGTAATTCCAGATAATGACAAATTGCGCTATGTTGTGCCAAAAAGCGGTTCTTCTCTGTGGACTGACACTTTAGTAATTCCTAAAGGTGCTCCCAATCCCGAAGCAGCTTATAAGTGGATTAACTTTATGCTGCAAGCGGATGTCGCTGCTTCTTTAGTAGAACGGCTCAGTTTCTCAACTCCTTCGGAAGATGCTTTTAGTTTGCTGACGCCGGAAGTCCGCGAAAATGAAATTCTTTTCCCTTCTGAGGCTACTTTGAAAAATTGCGAAGGTGTTGCTCCGGTAGGAAAATTTATAGACGTGTACGATCGCTATTGGACTCAATTAACCAGCGGCTAATCATCAAACCGAGGGCGGGTTTTACAGGCAATCTCTAATTATAACCCAATATTTACACAATACTCGCCCCCGCACAGCAGATCGCCCACTCTATCCGTATTATATCCGCGTTAATCCGCGTTCATCAGCGGTTAAAAACTCAAAAAAATTGATCTATGGCTGTTTCAACTAGAACTCCCCCTCCTATTCCTCCCCATTCTTCTTTGAAGGCTGAAACGGTTTCCCCGTGGTCTGCTTGGGCGGGGCCACTAACATTGCTCGGCCCTTCTGGCTTGTTGCTGCTTTTATTATTAGTAATACCAACTCTGGTGATTTTTCAGCTTAGTTTGGTGCCGAATATTAAACCGGGAGATTTGGTGAATCCTTCGGGAATCGGCAACTACCTGCGAGTGTTTGAGCCACTGAATTTGCAGGTGATTGGTCGATCGCTCTTTTTCGCAACGGGGACTACTATTCTGTGTTTGCTGCTGGGATTTCCCGTCGCTTACTGGATCGCCCTCAATGTCTCGAAAAAGTGGCGGAATTTAACTTTGTTAGGCTTTGTGTTGCCGCTGTGGACTTCTTCGCTGTTGCGATCGTATGCTTGGATTACAATTCTGCGTCCTACGGGGGTTCTCAACTCGCTGCTGGCACTTGTAGGCATTCCTCCTCTGGAATTGCTCAATCAAAGTTCCGCAGTTCTCATCGGTATGGCTTACAGTTATTTGCCTTATATCGTGACCATTCTCTACGCTTCTTTGGAAAAGTTAGACCGCAGGTTGCTAGAAGCATCTCAGGATTTGGGCGCGAATCCAGTGGAAACTTTCTGGAAAGTGACAGTACCTCAGACGATGCCGGGAATTGCTGCGGGCTCTTTGCTGGTATTTATTAGCAGTTTGGGCGATTTTGTCGATCCGGAGTTGCTCGGTGGAGCTTCGAGTATGACGGCGGCTCGTTTGATTTACAATCAGTTTTTGGGTGCGACTCAAAATTGGGGGCTGGGTTCGGCTCTGAGTATGGTATTAATCTTTGCAGTGAGTATCGGAATTGCCCTTTTGCTCAAATATGGCGATCGTAATGCAATCTAAGTTAGTTGACTGTTGACTGTTGACTGTTGACTGTTCCAATAACCAATAACCAATTACTAATTACCAATTACCAATTACCGAGAAATGGAAAAGACCGCAGAAAATCCACAGGAGGAAATACAAGCCGATATGTACTTAAAACCTAAATTTAAGGTTTCTTGGCAGGTAATATTTGCCGTGTTGATGTTTTTTTATATGTACCTGCCCATCCTGGTACTCACATTTTACAGCTTTAACAAATCGCGTTTTAGCGCCGGCTGGGAAGGATTTACTTTAGATTGGTACGTTAAATTATTTAGCGATACGCGAATTTTAATTGCCCTAAGAAACAGTTTAACAGTGGCTGTTTGTGCAGTTGCAATCTCGGCTGTACTCGGCACTTTGATGGCCGTTGGTTTAGCCCGCTACCGCTTTCCTGGCAAGAATTTATATCAGGGAGTTTCCTACTTGCCGATTATTATTCCAGATATTGCGACCGCGGTTGCTACTCTGGTATTTTTAGCGGCGCTAGCTATTCCTCTGAGTTTGTGGACAATTGTCGCCGCTCACATTGTGTTTTGTCTGGCTTACATCGCTCTAGCTGTTTCTACTAGATTGGCAGATTTAAACCCGTATTTAGAAGAGGCTGCCTTGGATTTGGGTGCAACGCCTGTTGAAGCTTTTATTCAGGTTTTGCTCCCTCAATTAATACCCGGAATTGTTTCAGGTTGTCTGCTGTCTTTTGTCCTCAGCATGGACGATTTTTTGATTGCGAGTTTTACCGCAGGTAGCGGGACTACAACTCTGCCGATGGAAATTTTTAGCCGGATTCGGACTGGGGTAAAACCTGATATTAATGCTCTGAGCGTGCTGTTGATAGTAGGTTCGGGAGGATTGGCGTTTTTAGCGGAATATTTGCGCGGCCGGGGCGAGCAAAAACGGGCTCATTAGTCATTAGTCATTGGTTATTAGTCATTAGTCATTAGTCATTGGTTATTAGTCACCCAAAAACCCGGTTTCTTTGAAAAACCGGGTTTCTGAAGCGGTAAGGTACGCAGTTGACACCCTACAGAGGTTCTGCGTCTAGGACTCAATGGCTGCTATTTTGCTGCTGGTAATTTCACCTTAGTAGCCAAACCTAGTGCTTCCAAAACTTGAATTGTCATCCAAGTGAAGTCAATTTCCCACCATTTCATACCGTGACGCGCAGAGTATTGAAAAGCGTGGTGGTTGTTGTGCCAGCCTTCGCCGTAAGTCAAAACCGCAACCCACCAACAGTTAGTAGAACTATCTTCGGTTTCGTAAGTGCGGTAGCCAAATTTGTGAGTGGCGCTGTTAACAAACCAAGTGCAGTGATATACCGCAACTAAGCGGACAAAAATTACCCAAACTACAAACGGCCAGCCTGCTGCTAAGTAAAGCAACACGCCAAATGCGATTTGAATGGGGAGAAAGTAGTTTTGCAAAAACTGGTAAAAGGGGTCGCTCGAAATGTCTTTTGTGCAGCGAGAAATTTCAGCGTGAGCTGGACCTTTATATAGCATCCAGCCGATGTGACTCCACCAAAAACCCTTTTGGGCATTGTGAGGGTCGAGCGCATTTTGGTCAGAGTTGGTGTGGTGCAATCGGTGCAGCCCAACCCAATCAATTATTCCTCCTTGACAGGCAAGGGCTCCGCAAAATGCTAGAAAGTATTCTACGAATTTTGGTGTCTGAAAACTGCGGTGGGTGAGCATACGATGCCATCCCAGAGTTATTCCCAAACCGCCGGTTATCCAGTGCATGAATACTGTTAAACCAACTGCTGTCCAATTGAAGTTACTGGGTAGCAGTGCGAACAAAGCGCCGATATGAAGTCCTGCTAAACTAATAACGTGCTTCCAATTGTATTGGAGTTTTTCTTGCGTTGCAATTGTCATTCTCTTTTTGATTTCTGATGAGATGCCGAGCTAGATTCACGCATAATAGTTGGGATTGAGCAGTGAACTTTTTTCCTGCACTCTTGCCCAAACTAATAAAGAATCAATGATAGATTGGGGATTAGGATTGAAAAAGATTTACGGTTGTATTTTGAAAATAAAAAATTTGGCTGCCAAACAAAATTTTTTGTTCCCAATTATATTATAACTGATTCTGGTTTTGGTTGGGTCGATCGCACCCGAGGATGCGAACTTACTTCAACCCAACCAAAACCTGACCGCAAAAACAGGATTAGGCATTGGTCAAGAGCCATTAGTCCAGAACTGATGACCGACAACCAAGGACTAATTGCCCAGCTATTTTTCTGCTAATTTCACTTTGGTTGCCAAACCCAGTGCTTGCAGCAGTTGAATTGTCATCCAGGTGAAGTCGATTTCCCACCATTGGAGACCGTGGCGAGCCGAGTATTGAAAGGCGTGGTGGTTGTTGTGCCAGCCTTCGCCGTAGGTGAGCAGGGCAACCCACCAGCAGTTCGTCGATCCATCGCCCGACTCGTAGGTGCGGTAGCCAAATTTGTGGGTAGCGCTGTTAACCAGCCAAGTGCAGTGGAACACCACCACGATCCGCATAAACACGCCCCAAACCACAAAAGACCAGCCGCCTAATAAATAAAGCAACACACCGAAGACAACTTGGATGGGGATAAAATATGCCTGGAGAAACTTGTATACTGGGTCGTCACCGATGTCTTTAGTAAAGCGGGGGATTTCAACTCTGATCGGGAGATCCGAGAGCATCCAGCCCATGTGGCTCCACCAGAAGCCTTTATTGGAATCGTGGGGATCTGTTTCGGTGTCGGAATGTATGTGGTGTAACCGGTGCATTCCTACCCAGTCGATCGGGCCACCTTCACAGGAAAGGGTACCGCAAATAACTAGAAAATACTCTAGCCATTTCGGTGTTTGAAAACTGCGGTGGGTGACGAGGCGGTGATATCCGAGAGTAATTCCTAAACCACCTGTTACCCAATGCAGGAAGACTGCTAGCCCGACAGCAGACCAGCTAAAATTACTCGGCAGCAAAGCAAATAAAGCACCGATGTGCAGAAAGGCCATAAAGCCTACGACAGGCCAATCAGGAGAAGTTTTTTTGGAAGTTGCAATCGTCATGAATATATTATGTTTACAAACTAGGGGCCGCATCTACGCCATAATGAACAGCGCGCACGCAAAGGGTGAGCGAGGTATAGATGAATAGCGTTTCACGGCTACAGGAAGCAGAACAGGCACTCTTTCAGATTTTTTCTGGTATTGACACTACAGTCAAGCAAAATCTTCAACGAGTGTTAAAAGCTTTTCGCAGCCACCGGGTTGGAGTCCACCATTTTGCAGGGGTTACGGGTTACGGCCACGATGATTTGGGTCGAGAAACTTTGGACGGGTTATTTGCCGAAGTGGTAGGGGCAGAGGCCGCGGCTGTCCGGGTACAGTTTGTTTCGGGTACTCACGCGATCGCCTGTGCTCTTTTTGGCATCCTGCGTCCTGGTGACGAAATGTTGGCAGTGGCTGGTTCTCCCTACGATACTTTAGAAGAAGTGATCGGCTTGCGGGGGCAAGGTCAAGGTTCACTCATTGAGTTTGGCATTAGTTACCGTGAGTTGCCTCTAACTCGCGAAGGAAGTTTGGATTGGGCGGCATTAAGCTCTACTATTTCAGCAAAGACTCGCCTGGTTTTTATCCAGCGCTCTTGCGGCTATTCTTGGCGGTCGAGTTTGTCTATTTCTGAGATTGAAAAAATCGTCGCCATAGTTAAACATCAGAATCCTAACACAATTTGCTTTGTTGATAATTGTTACGGGGAGTTTGTCGAGGATTGCGAACCTACTGCTGTCGGTGCAGATCTGATGGCTGGTTCTCTAATCAAAAATCCGGGGGGTACGATCGTCCCTGCTGGAGGCTACGTCGCCGGCAGGGCGGATTTGGTGGAGGCGGCAACTTGTCGCTTGACGGCGCCAGGAATTGGCAGCAGCGGCGGCGCAACTTTTGATTTGAATCGGTTGCTGTTTCAGGGTTTGTTTATGGCTCCGGGTTGTGTGGGCGAGGCGATGAAGGGCAATCATTTGACGGCTTATGTTTTTTATAAGTTGGGTTATCGAGTGAATCCTATGCCTTTGGCTAGAAGACGAGATGTGATTCAGGCGATCGAATTCGGTTCTGCTGATAAGTTAGTTGCTTTTTGTCGGGCTGTTCAGCAAAATTCCCCCGTCGGTTCCTATTTAGATCCGGTGCCGGCTCCGATGCACGGGTATGAAAGTCAGTTAGTGATGGCTGGGGGTACTTTTATTGATGGGAGTACGTCGGAGTTTTCCGCTGACGGGCCTCTGCGTCCGCCTTACGTGGCTTTTTGTCAGGGGGGGACTAATTGGACTCATGTATCGATCGCCCTGGAGGATGCGATCGAGGCTGTGGGCCCAGCAAATAAAGTGACTAATCACTAATTACCAGACGCGGATTTGTTGCCAAACGACCGTCTTCCATGTAGATAATTCGATCGGCAATATCGAGAATGCGGTTGTCGTGCGTGACTAGCAAAATCGTGCAACCCTGTTCTTTTGCTAGTTTTTGCATAATTTCTACGACATCTCGCCCGGATTTTTTGTCCAAAGCGGCGGTTGGTTCGTCTGCCAATACTATTTTAGGGCGGCTGACTAACGCCCGGGCGATCGCAACTCTTTGTTTTTGCCCTCCCGACAAATTTTCGGGGTAATAATTAGCCCGCTCTCCCAAACCCACTGCTTCTAACATAGCTATTGACAAAGCATCCATATTCTGATTTAGCATTTCTGTGTGCAGTTCCAAAGACATTCGCACGTTTTGCTTGGCTGTCAAGAATGTCATCAAGTTATGTGCTTGAAAAATATAGCCAATTTGCTTTCTGAGTTTAGTTAACTGAGTTTTGCTAGCTCCGTGTATTTCTTGCCCAAGAATTTTGAGACTGCCTTCTTGAGCCGAACGCAGCCCGCCTAACATTGTCAATAAAGTTGTTTTGCCGGAACCAGAGGGCCCCGTCATAATGACTATTTCTCCGGGGTTGATGTCGAGATTTATGTCAAATAAGGCTTGTTTTTTGAGAGAGCCTTGACCGAAGTAATGGTTGAGGTTTTGGACTGAAATTACTGGTTCGGTTGCGGTAGTTGGGTTAGCGGGAAAATTTAGGGTTTGCATGGTGATTTTTGGGAGTTTTTTTGACCGCAGATGCAGGCAGATTGACGCTGATGAACCCAGATTAGAAGATGTCTGCGGGGTCGGCTGATTGGAGTTTGCGGAGGGCGAGGGCGCCGGAACCGGTACACATCACGATCGTCAAACTTAACACTACAACCGCTCGATTTGTTGTCATCGCAATTGGCAGTAAAGTGGCAGATTGTGCTAGCGAATACAGTCCGTTGGCTAAAACAATTCCCGGCATAAAACCTAATACAGCTAATAGCAGAGCTTCCTGAATTAAGACTCCGACTAAATAGCGATCGCTATATCCCATTGCTTTTAAAGTCGCATATTCCGCTAAGTGATCGGAAACGTCCGAGTAAAGAATTTGGTAAACAATAATCAGACCAACAACGAATCCGATAATTGTACCGAATCCGAAAATAAAGCCGATCGGAGTAGCATTGGCCCAATAAGCTTTTTCAATTTCTGCAAATTCTGCTAGGGTTAAAACTTTGACATCATCGGGCAATATAGCTTTGAGCATTGACTGGGTTTTTTTGATATCGGCATCGGGTTGTAGCTTGATTAAGCCGACATCAACTTGATCGGGTGTGCGATCGGGAAATAAGTTCATGAATGTAGAATCGCTGGCAATCACATTGCCGTCAGCCACGAAGGAAGTACCGAGAGTAAAGACTCCTCCTACTTTAATATTGCGTTTATTGAGTTCAGTTTCGAGGGTAGATTGTTTGTTAAAAATATTGGCAATCTCGCCGTATTCAGGTCGAGAAGATTGGTCAAACAACACATGATTAAACATTTGAATTTGAGGCAATTTTTGATTGACATCAGGCAAATTAAATGTTATGTTTCCGGGGTCGATTCCAAAAATTAAAATCGATCGAGTAGTGCGGGTTGTGGGATTTCGCCACTGTCCCATACCAATATATAAGGGAGTGACGGATTTTACTCCTTCTACTCCTTGTGCTTGGTAAAGTCGCTCTCGGTTGAAATCTTTTACCGCAGCAAAAGTTTCAAATTGAGGATTGATTAAAACTAAATCTGTCTGTAAACTTTGGTGCGGCTTAACGGCAGAATCGAATAGTGCATCTCGAAATCCCAGTTGCACAAAAATCAGAATATCTGCAAAGGCAATTCCTGCAATAGCAACAGCGAGGCGGGTTTTTTCTCTAGTTACTTGCAACCATGCAAGGGGTGTTTTGCGAAACATAAATTTTGGGAATTGGGAATTGGGAATTGGGAATTTATTGTTGGTTATTTAAAGCTGTTTCTTCAAGTTTGCGTTGCCGCATTAGGAGAAATAAAGGCAAACCCAGGGAAACACCCACCACTAAGTTACTGGCAATATAAATCCACAAGTTTTTCATTTTCAGACGCGAACCTTCGCTAAATACAAAAAACCAAAAAACTATGGAAGAGACGATTAGATCCATACCAAAAAAGCCGGATATTTGATTGGCAAACAATTGTCCGAAGAAAGCGTTAATATTCAACCCTTTTTCTAAGAGAAACGGGACAAACTGGGAATACGGTAAAGCAGTGCCCAGAATACAGAGAACTAAGTATGCAATTTGAAGCATTGGAAAACCTCCTGGTTGTTAATTTTAAATCGCTATATTTGCGAGTTTACTCAGCATTACTGAGCGCTTTAATATCAGATTGCATAATTAAGTTAATGTTGCGAGAAATCTTGTCAATTTCCCAATCCCACCACCGAATCTCTAATAGTTGTGCAACTTCAGCATCGCTGAAACGCTGTTTGATTGAATGTGCGGGGTTTCCACCGACAACGGTGTAAGCGGGAACATCTTTTACTACAACTGCTTTGGCGGCCACGATTGCACCGTCGCCGATTTTGACTCCCGGCATAATCACCGATTCATAGCCGATCCAAACGTCATTGCCGATCGCAGTATCGCCTTTACTTGGCAGTTCGATTAATAGATTCATGGCTGTTTCCCAACCATTCCCAAATACGGGAAAAGGATAGGTAGAAATGCCGTCTAATTTGTGATTTGCACCGCTCATAATGAATTTGACGTTAGTGGCGATCGCACAAAATTTACCAATAATTAATTTCTCACTGCCATAATTGTAAAGTACATTTTTCTCAAAGTTTTCTGGCTCGATTGGATCGTCATAATATGAGTAATCGCCGACGATAATATTGGGGGATTTGATGAAGTTTTTGATAAAGCAAACCCTGCGCTGGTCTGCCATCGGATAAGGTCGGTTAGGATCGGGGCCAAATTCTACCATAACTTTCAATCCTCCAAGGTTTTTAGTAAAGACTTTAGTTTTGTTTAATTGCTACTTGTACCTGCAAATTGGTCAATCCCGCCACTTGTTTGCTAGCTTCAGGATTCAGGTGAATTTTTACTTCCACTACTCGGCTGTCCAAGTTTTCTCCCGGTTGGTTGCTAAACACATTTTGTTTGCTTACTTTTAACGCAATCTCTTTGACTGTTCCCTGCAACTCTCCTGAAAATGCTTGGCCGATCACCGCTGCATTTTGTCCCATCTTAATTTTGTTGATATCGGTTTGATAAATTTCCGCAACGACTACCATTTGATCAGTTTTTCCTAAGTCTGCAATGCCGTCATCGCTAATTTTTTCACCAGCGCGAGTATGAATTTTCAGGATTTTTCCAGCATTGGGCGTGCGGATGGAAGCTTGATTTAACTCGGCTTGGGCGCGCTTCACTTGGGCGATCGCACTTTCGATCTCAGCTTCGGCTGCTTGCACGTCCACGGGGCGCACTTCGGCTATTTTATCAAGAGTTGATTTCGCTTCTTCTAGTTGTTCGATGCCAGTTTCTTGAATGCGTTTGAGTATTGATTGAGCTTCGTTAAGCTGCTGGATTGATGTACTGTTAATGCGAGTTAGGTTTGCTTCTGCTTCGTTAATTTGCTGTTTGGCTGTATTGTTAATGCGATCGAGGTTTGCTTGCGCTTCTTCAAGTTGCTGCTTTGCCGTATTATTAATTCGGCTGAGATTAGCTTGTGCTTCTTTAATTTCCTGGCGACTTGTTTCTAAGGCCAGCCGCTTAGTATCTCTTACGGATTGAGAAATTGCACCTTCACCCGCGAGTTGCTGATGTCGGAAATCTTCAGCTTTAGCATTATTAAACTCGGCTTGCAATTTGTCGGTCGCTGCTATTTGTGCAGTTTTTTCTCCTTGCCATTGTGCCGCTATTCGGCTAATTGTTGCCTGTTGTGCTTTCCTCTCCCCTTGCCACTGGGCCGTGATTCGGCTGATAGTTGCCTGCTGTGCGGTTCTGTCGCCTTGCCATTGTGCTTGCAGGCGATCGACTGTGGCTTGTTGTGCAGTTTTGTTGCCTTGCAATTCCGCTTCTAGCTTGCCAATTGTGGCAGATTGTGCGGCAAGTTCTCCCGACTTTGCACCAGCTTTTACTTGTGCTAAACGGGCTTGAGCAACTTTGACTTTCTCTTGAGTTTCATCTAAAACAGATTGCAGCCGATCGCGCGCATCCAAAATCGCGATTAGTTGTCCTGCTTTGACTCGATCGCCCTCTTTGACTAAAAGCTGGGAAATGCGATCGCCATCTAAAGTTTGCGATACTCCCAAGCGAACCACTTCTCCTTGCGGTTCCAATCTTCCTAAAGCCGTTATTTTCCTCGGTGGTGGTATTTCCGCACGTAAAGGTTCCGTATTTTGAGCCAACGGTGCAAACTGAGAAATCCCGTAAAAAGCTGTACCGCTGGTAATGATGGTGGCAGCAATTGCCATTCCGATTACTAATCTATTTTTAGGTTCTATCCAAGATTGAAAATTCATACTTGTCCTCTACTTGCAGCTATTTTTGTCTAAATAAGCGAGCAACATCTCTTTTAATAAAGTCCATTGTTCTGCAACAGATATTCTTTCACCTTGATAAAACCTTCTTACCAGCAAACCGTCAATATAACAAATGATAAATTTAGCGAGCGCTGGATCGGAGATACCTAAGTAGCAAATGACTGCCTCTTCATAACGCTTTCCTGCTTCCTGGAGAGCTTGATTGCTGTCAATCTCTTTGCGAGTCTTTTGGTGGCAAAAATCAAATGTCATTAACAAATTTTTTAGCATGTAATCCTCATTTTTGCTGATGTAATCCATCAGTTTTTCAACTCTTTCTGCTAAAGTTGGCGGATTTCCCAGTTCGGAAATTGCTTCTTCTTTTGTATCTTCATAGCTCAAGTATTCAATTAACTGCTCGAACAAACTTTCTTTACTCGGGAAGTAGTGATAAAGGGTTCCTGTAGAAACTCCGATTTCTGACCCAATTTCCCGCATAGTTACTGATGAGTAACCTTTTTCGGCAAATATGTCAAAGCATTTGTTTAGTAGTTCTTTACGGTATCGATCGCGGTCAACTATTTTTGGCATGGGTGAATAGATTTTAGATTTTAGATTATCTAAAGTCTAAAATTTATTGGTCTGATAATTCTATATCGAACGTGCGATATAGTATCAATCACTACAAAATTGATTTTTTGGGTCAGCGGGCAGGATTGATATATATCGAACAATCGTTATATTTAATAGAACACAGAGTCGTAGAGTTTGTCAAGGGCTAGGGAAGAATTTTTTGGTCGATCGCCCTGCAAGAAATGAGACAAAATGGTAAAAGCCAACATCCATCCGTGTTGCGAAGCGGTTAAAAATCCCAAATTAATATTAAAGAAGCGATCGCAGTGAGATAATTTATGAGAGTACGAACCTACGAAATCGGTGATACCCAACAAATTGTAAAACTGTTTTACAACACCGTACACGAAGTAAACATCCGCGATTACACACAAGCACAAGTAGATGCTTGGGCGCCAGCCGATATCGATATCGAAAGTTGGACTAAAAGTTTAAGCAGTAAATTTACTTTCGTAGCAGAAGAGGGTGAGAAAATTGCAGGTTTTGGGGAATTAGAAGCAAGCGGCCATATCGATTGCTTTTTCTGTCATCAAGATTTTCAAAGGCAAGGAGTCGGCCGGCTAATTTTAAAACAAATTGAGTCAAAAGCCCAAGACTTAGGAATTAACAAGTTATTTGCCGAAGTCAGCATTACAGCGCGACCTTTTTTTGAAAGCCAGGGATTTATTGTGATTAGAAAACAAGAAGTAGAATGCAGAGGACAAAAATTAATCAACTTTGTCATGAAAAAAATATATAAACAACGAGTTGTGTAAAATTAGATCGAAGAGTTTTACTCAGGAGTTGCGATGGTGACGGAAGCTACAAATGTGCTGGGCGGAAAGTTAGAGACTTGCTGCACTTCGCCAATGACAGGATATTATCGGGACGGCAACTGCAATACAGGTGGTGGCGACTTTGGGGCTCACACTGTTTGTGCTCAACTGACAGAAGAGTTTTTGCAATTCACCAAGTCAAACGGAAATGATTTGAGCACTCCGGTTCCCGAATTTAACTTTCCCGGTTTGAAGCCTGGGGATTGCTGGTGTTTGTGCGCCCCTCGGTGGAAGGAAGCAATGGATGCTGGATGTGCGCCACCTGTGGTTTTGGCTGCGACTCACGCCTTGACTTTGGAATACGTTTCTTTGGATGAATTGAAGCAGCACGCTGCTGATTTGTAGGAAGATGTTGGTGTGCGATCGCTTTTAGTCAATAAGGGCGATCGTCTTTTTCTGATGAACATCAAGTCAATGGATTTGAGATTTGAGATCGATCGCCACTCAAATATTTAAGTTTAATCCCTCGTCATTTCGAGGTTTTACTATTAGATGAACCTACGGCTTTACTCGATCGTGATTCTCAGTTAAACTTGGTGCCGGCGGTGCAGCGTTTGGTCAAAAATTGCGGGCTGACGGCTTTGTGGGTGACTCACCGTTTGGATAAGTTGAATTATGGCGATGGGGCTTTTTTGTTGGAGAAGTGTGAAGTGGTCGATCGGGGCCATCCACCAAGGTTAAAGCAGCGGTTGATGCAAATTCGGGAAGTTTAGCGGGTGAAGTTTGCAGAATTAGCGATCGCATTTCATCGGACGTGATATTAAAGGTAAAACAAGGATGACTAACGGGGCTTAGACAAAAACTGAAGCCAAAATGGCTTCAAACGCAGATAGAGAAATACTTTTAGCTCAAATGGCCATGAATCTAGTTAGACCAAGGGTTCCAGACATTTTTTTGCATGGTCTAGATGGGATTTCAGCTTCTAAAGGGGCTGGAAAATGTTTAAGTCTCATTAAAAATCTTGCTGTGTAAGTCTTCTTCCTTCTTCCTTCTACTTAACGATCGCGATCGCGACACTGTATAATCCTGTGAAGGCTATTTTGAGCCAGCAGGGTCATTAAACAACCAAACTTCATATTTTCCCTTATGTTAGACGCTAAAACTCTATTTCAAGAAAGCTACTATTTGGCTAAAAACTCAGAAGTGGCTGCTGCTGTAGCCAAAGGGAACTTCCAAAACGGATTTGAACACTTTAGCAAATTTGGTCAATTTGAGGGCCGCAACCCTAGCGCCCTATTCGATACTAATTATTATCTCCTAAATAACCCTGATGTCGCTGCCGCTGTCAATAGCGAAGCTACGACAGCATTACAACACTTCATTAATTTTGGAGAATCTGAAGGCCGCAATCCTAGCCCATTCTATAACAACAGCTATTATCTAGGGAAAAATCCCGATGTTGCTGCGGCTGTCGATCGCGATGAAATTACTGGCATTGGTCACTTCCTCCAATTTGGTCAATCGGAAAACCGCAGTCCCAGCCCTTTGTATAACGATAGCTATTATTTGGCCACAAACCCCGGTATTACTGGCGCTGTGGAACGCGACGAACTTACTGGCATTGAACACTTTATCAAGTTTGGCGCTGCTGAAGGGCGAGATGTCACCCCATTTATTAAGTCTGGTGACTCAACCTTGCCAAATGGCATTGCTTCTGGAGATACCACCCAAACTTCAACGGTTTTGTGGACTCGCAGCACAGTTCTGGGTAATGTTGTCTTTGAATACTCCACAGATCCAAACTTCAGTAACAGTCTCGGCACTCTCACAGATACCGTCACCGATGTTACCGTACCCGTGAAAGCCGAACTGACGAATTTAAAGCCTGGTACTCAATATTTTTATCGAGTGCGTGATGCCGCTGGCACTTCAGCAGTTGGGCAATTCCGCACTGCTGCTGAGTTGGGAAATCGCCAGGGTTTACGATTTGGGGTAGCAGGCGACTGGCAAGGTCAACTTACTCCTTTCCCGGCCCTTGCAAATGCGCCGGAACGCAATCTCGACTTTTTTGTTCGCCTCGGCGACAGCGCTTATGTAGACGATCTATCGCCGGATTTGCCGGGAGTCAGACAACCTAAAACTTTTGAAGAGTTTAACACCAAGCACAATGAAGTCTACGCTCAACGTTATGGCCTCAATACCTGGGCTGATTTGCAGGCTTCTACCAGCATCTATGCTAGCTGGGATGACCACGAACTCACGAATGATTTTGCCGGGGGTGCCACACCTAGTGAGTCACCGCAAAAAGAGGGGATTTTCGGGACGGGGGGAGGCTTTGTCAATGATACGCCTGTATTTGACACGGCTTTACAAGCATTTCAAGCCTACAATCCCGTGCGAAATGATTTTTATGGCAATACGGGCGACTCTCGCACTGCTAATGAGCAGAAACTTTATCGCTATAATACCTTCGGCAGTGATGCAGCTACATTTGTGTTAGATTTGCGCTCTTTCCGAGATAATTCTTTGAAAAGTATTGCAGAAACTTCCGACCAAGCTACTGTTAATAAGTTTCTCAATGATGCCTTTGCGCCGAATCGCACGCTGTTAGGGGCAGCGCAACTGCAAGACTTAAAAAATGACTTACTGAAAGCTCAACAAAACGGCATCACTTGGAAGTTTGTTATGTCAAGCGATCCGATACAAAATTTTGGTATTCCGGTTGCAGGCGATCGCTGGGAAGGTTATGCTGCTGAACGAACAGATTTGCTGCGTTTCATCAAAGAAAATAACATTAAAAATGTGGTTTTTGCCACCGGAGATTTTCACGGATATGTCGTGAATAATGTCACCTATCAAGAAGCCGCAGGTCAGCCGCAAATCCCTACGGATGTTATTGATGTAATGACGAGTCCTGTTGCTATTCAGTTGAACATCGGGCAAGGGCCGTTTGCCGCCCCCTTTGGTCCAGCAACAGTTGCTTTTACGCCCACCGCGTTGTTGCCACAATCGGAAAAAGATCGCTATAATTCATTGCCGACAAGGGAAGAAAAAGATGCCTTTGTCCGCAATATTCTGGATAATCGGACAGCGCCGCTAGGATATGATCCAGTTGGTTTGGAAGGTTCTGGGATTGACGCTAGACTGATTCAGGGAGAGTATTTAGGAGTGCATACCTACGGCTGGAATGAGTTTGAAATTGCTCCTGAGAGTCAGCAGTTGCGGGTAATAACTTATGGTATTGAACCTTACACGCAGTCTCAGCTTGATGCTAATCCCAGTGCGATTATCAATCAAAAGCCGTTTATTGTCAGTGAGTTTGTTGTTAATCCTAAGTGATGAAATAGACTTATTGCAAAAATATCCAGGCGATTGAAATCGCGGTGACACAAACTAAGTCCGCCAACGCGGACTTTCAAATTATAATTATGGCGATTTCTGTCCTAATGGGGTAGCTATAATTTTCGTAACAGTAAAGTTTTATGGTTCTATTTGTGGTGCCCACTTACAGATAGACTCTGACTTGAGTGGGCAAGTTTTGGGAGTGAGCGGATTTCCACTGAGAAGGAGCTCAGTCAGTTTAGTCAAGGATTCTAGCGGTTTGATGTCGCTGATTTGATTTTTTTCGAGGAGGAGCAAAGTCAGGTTAGTCAAGGATTCTAGCGGTTTGATGTCGCTGATTTGATTTTTTTCGAGGAGGAGTCCCGTGAGACTCGAAAGTGTCTGATTAGCCGCATCGCACTCAGTAGTCCCTGCTTCCTTCAACAGCATCTCAACAGTATGTTTACCTTCAGGACTCAAATCAGCTTTTTGGCGACACCAATCGGCAAATGTTCGTCTCATGTTTCCCGATCGCGTTTCTGCAGCCTTCGCAGACAGTCCATTTCCAGATAATGCTAGGATCGCACAACAAGTAAGTGCGATCGACTTTGGTAAATTCATGTGTTTTTGTGCAACTATAAATGTCATAATCTTGTACCTCTAATTTTCCCAACAGTAAAGTTTGAGCATTTAATTTCAGGGTTCCCACTTACAGATAGACTCTGGCTTGAGAGGGCAAGTTTTGGGGGCGATCGGATTTCCGCTGAGGTAGAGCAAAGTCAGGTTAGTCAAGGATTCTAGCGGTTTGATGTCCCTGATTTGATTTTTTTCGAGGTGGAGCACAGTCAGGTTAGTCAAGGATTCTAGCGGTTTGATGTCGCCAAGAAGATTGTTATCGAGGTGGAGCACAGTCAGGTTAGTCAAAGATTCGAGCGGTTTGATGTCGCTAATTTTATTGTTATCGAGGTCGAGATCTGTCAGGTTAGTCAAGGATTCTAGCGGTTTGATGTCGCCCAGATGATTGTTGTCGAGGTAGAGCCAAGTCAGGTTAGTCAAGGATTCTAGCGGTTTGATGTCGCCCAGATGATTGTTGGCGAGGTTGAGAAAAGTCAGGTTAGTCAAGGATTCTAGCGGTTTGATGTCGCCCAGATGATTGTTGTCGAGCTTGAGCGAAGTCAGGTTAGTCAAGGATTCTAGCGGTTTTATGTCGCTAATTTTATTGTTGTCGAGCTTGAGCGAAGTCAGGTTAGTCAAGGATTCTAGCGGTTTGATGTCGCCCAGATGATTGTTGTCGAGGTAGAGCACAGTCAGGTTAGTCAACGATTCTAGCGGTTTTATGTCGCCCAGATGATTGTTGTGGAGGAGGAGTCCAGTCAGGTTAGTTAAGGATTCTAGCGGTTTGATGTCGCTGATTTCATAGTTGTTGAGAGCGAGTTCGGTGAGAGTCGAAAGTTTCTGATTAGCCGCATCGCACTCAGTAGTCTCAGCTCGCTCCAACAGCACCTCAACTGTATGTTTAGCTTGAGGACTCAAATCAGCTTTTTGGCGGCACCAATCGGCAAATGTTCGTCTACTGTTTCCCGATCGCACTTCTGCTGCTTTCGCCGACACTCCATTTCCAGATAATGCTAGAAGCACACAACAAGTAAATGCGATCGACTTTGGTAAATTCATGTATTTCTGTGCAACTATGACTGTGATAATATTCTCTAATTTTCTCAACCGTATACAACAAAGAGACTGCCTTACCGTGTCCCTGCAAAACATCTATTACAAACTCTCTTAATCACCTCACTCAGGCAACTTATAGTAATTAGTAGGTGCGTCATTTTGCATAATATTCTGTTCCCAGCGAGGATATTTCCCCGCTGGGCACCCTACGCAACTAATTAATATCAACTCCCACCAAATCTGCCACAACTTTTTCCAATCCAGCTATCACCTTGGCCGTCCCTTCCCAGTCAACCTTATCGGGTGTATCTTGCGCCGTGTGATAGTAAGGATAGCGATAGGGAGCAGTATCTGTCACCATCAGCCCTGGATAACCATGTTGCCAAAAAGACCATTGATCAGACCAACCCACACCAGGAATGCCACCCGGAATTGCTGCACCTTCCGAGGGAAATTCAGCATGGCGACGGAAAGATGCGATCGCCTCTCTAACCAGTTTACTTGAGGATGTATTGCCAATAAATCCGATAAAATTCCCCGATGTAGGATAAAAAAGGTTTAATGGTGCTGGATATTTCTGACTGTTTTTGGCATCTGAGTAATAACCAATTGTTTCTAAACTGAGCATCGAAACAATTTTTTCATTACGTTCTCTGCATCTTTTCGCATAAACCAAACTCCCCATATCAGCAGTCCAGAAAAAAGGCGGTTCCTCATTCACAAACTCAACAAAACGCACAGTCTTTTCAGGCTTTTTACCTGCAAACATTCTCGCTAAAGCCAGCACTCCCGCCGCCCCAGTTGCGTTATCATTTGCCCCTGGACTCCCCACCACAGAATCATAATGTGCCCCAATTACAACTATTTCATCTGCCTTTTTTCCCCCTGGAATCTCCACTTCTATGTTATAATAAAATTTATCATCAATTTTATATCCTTGTCGTTCAACTTTATAGCCAACAGCTTGAAAAGATGCTTCGAGAAAGTCAGCGGCTTCTCCAAGTTTTTGATATTGTATAAAGTTGCGCTCTCCGATTTCACCAGAGAGCTTTTCCACATCGCGCTGTAAAGCATCTCTGAGCGATATTTCCTTTGCTGTTAAAGGGGGAATTGTCCCGCTGTAGCTTTTCCCTGGCATTGCAATCATACTCAACCATATCCCACTAATCAGACTAATTAAGATTGTACTAAGGATAGCCAGTCTAGTTAACGTTCTGCGATTCCATAATTCGATTGTTCCCAAGTGCATTTGTTTTCTATCTTTTGCTATCCTTGAGTAGCAGGGTGCGTCAGTTAGCATTATTTTTTCTATAATCCAACAACTCCTGACTGACGCACCCTACAAGTTTACACATCTGGTAACTTATACTGTCCCACAATCCGCTTAGCATATTCCGGCACATGAGCCTCTAATTTCTCCGGGTAATTGCGCTTCACGTACAGATAATTGCGAGTGAAATGAGAATCAATCGAAAACCGAGCATATTCCAAACCCTTCGGCCCAATTCTCTCAATAAAAACTCCCATTAACTTCGCCGCCCACATTGGCAAAGTCACCCCTTTTTCATAAGCCGGAATACTTTGCTGAACCGCTTCTTTTCGGTTTCCCTTAGACATCACCGGCTGAGTATTTAACTGATCCGTTACCAAATCTAACATCTCTTGCCCGGTGTCATTTCGCACCACAATCCACTGCCAGCCAAAGGGTGCGCCCATGTAGCCCACAACTAAATCTGCTAAAGAATTGACATAATCAAAACAGCTCAAACAAGAAGGAGCAAAAACATCTTTCAATTCCTTAGTATTCAAGCCAAAAAACGGCACTTTTTCTTCCGAACCATCTTCGTGTTTGAAGTGAACGTTAAAGTCTTGCATAAACTCATAAGATACAACTGTTTGGGGAGAACGGCTAGTCGTATCTAGGAATTTCTGCAAGCCCGCGCGGCTGACATTATCGACACAGGGAGTTCCCAAAACGTAAAGCTTTTCTAAACCGAGTTTTTTCTCGACTGTTCGCAAGGCTTGAATTTGACAGCCGACACCAATTACTAACAGCCGCTTCATCCCCGATTCTTCGATTTGTTCTAATACGGAAAGATTGGGAGAGAGAGTGGGTTTGTTGACTTTGGCTGCGAGAATCTCTTCACGATTCCTAGCAATAATCGGCATCGGTTGAAAGCGGTCTGCTTCGGTATTTTGGACGCAAACAACGCCTTCTACAATTCCTTTTTCGAGCATTTCAATCGCAATTGTGCTGACGATCCCCGTCCACTGAGCACCCTCAATTGGTTCTTTTTTGCGAGCCGCCATCATGTTTTGACTGACTCCGAAATACCAATCGTCGGCATTGTCGAGATTGCGCGATCGCCCGTGAATCTCTTCTTCCAGTTCCGCGATATGCTGTGTTAAGAAAGCACAAGATTCCTTGACATAATGGATGTAATATGTATCGCACAAACCGCACTCGCTGCAAAGTTCTTTAGCGGGGCGGCGGCTACCCGGTTTCAGGGCTTTGGATTTTTGGTGTTTAGTAGAATCTGTTGCGGTCATCTAAATTACTTATTTTATGCAGATATGGCTTTTGTTAGGATATCACAGCAATTCCGGTTATTAAGTAGTCGCTTTAATTAAACGTAAAACTTTGTTTGGTATTCAGAAATCCGTCATGGCGAGATATCTTGGCACTGCTTCTACAGAAACCGAGTTTCTAGGCGTTATATTTTTGGGGATCAATATCTTTACTCTTTTAGTCCGCCCAGGCGGATTTTGCTTGTGTAGGAGTGAATTTTCTACACCGGGGATTATTAGTATAGATCCGGATCGAGCCGGCGATCGCGCGAATACATTGCCAAATAAAGCTATAAAAAAATGGTAAAAATATTTGTGACAACAGCCGTCGCTGGCATCATGATGAATCTCGCAATTTCTAGCTTAGGATTTGCTGCTTTACTTCGCCCTGTTCCCGCTATGAATCAAACTGTTGCGACTCTAGAAAGAATGCTCAGCGCGACACAAAAGCCGGCGGCGCTGAACTATTCGCGCCTGGGGATTGGCGGCGTTCGGTTGGGGATGTCTGTAGAAGAGGCAAAACGTAAGTTGGGAAAACCGCAGCGCGATGAAACTAAACCTGCTGCGTCTGGCATCGGCGGCAAGATTCGCACGCTAACCTACTCAGGATTGACGGTAGCAGCATGGGAGGGCAAAGTTTATTTAATTTATACTACCAATCCCAAGTTTCTGACAATTGATGGTGTGAAGGTAGGAGATAACAGCCAAAAAGTTGTTAAAACTTACGGTTATGGGTCGCAATCTGTGCAGGGTGGAGTGACTCGGTTGACTTACAGCAATGACCAAAAGGCTTCTAATTTGATTGGGGAAATTAAGGGCGATCGCGTGCAAAAAATTATTGTGGGCACGCAGCTAAACTGAAATATTAAACAACAGTGCAAAAGTCCCGGTTCACCAGTTTGTAGTCAGGACTTTCTTCCTTATTTATGAGGATTTTTAGCCTTTCTGTAAGTTGACTGGAGGGCTTTTTCCTGATGTACGATCGCCCGCGTCTCTTTAATCCTCTTCATCATCATCCGACAATTTTGTCATTTCCTCAGGAATTAATGTCTGAAAATCCTCTCCGCAGTGAACTTTGAGATGGATTGCAGAGAGGAAGGAACTCTGCTATAATTTCAGCTTTTTGTCGATCGCTTAAATCAAGCAACTGAAGCTGATGGATTAAAGTAATCACATTTTGACACTCAGTACCCAATTCATCAATTAACGTTCTCAGCGTAGAATTAGTTACAGAAATTGTCCGATCGCTTTCCTTGCATCTTTACTTATCCAATTCTCAGTCCGCTAGGAGTGGACGAAAGTTTGTTCGCGGTTTCAACCGCCGAGCTCGGATTTGGGATCACACCCCTAAAAAAAAGTAGAGGTGCGATCGATCGCACCTCTACAAAAATTCTAAATAAGGTGCACATTGTGCACCCTACCAATTAGCTGTTCTGGGGAACAGGAGCACTCGGCGCTCCAGAAAAAGTCGGCGCTACAGAATTACTTGGCGCACCAGTCTTAGCCCGCTTTTTGATCAAGATTGGCTTGACGCTGTTTTCTCCACCAATCGGGGGATCTTCTTGTTGAGCGTAATCCGCGCCCATCCAAGCAGGACGGCTTTGATCGAAAGCCATTTGCAAAGCAGCAGCGGCGATCGCGTGGGAGTCGTACTCCTCGGATAACTGAGACACCAGAGGCAAGAAAGATGCCATCCGTTCGCCAGCCAAAGCTTCGCGAACTTTACCTTGCATCTTTTCCAACTGACGAGCTTCAATTTGCGCCCGTGTCGGAATGTTTCGCACCGTCAAGCTCGATCGCACGTGGCGTTCAATCAAGCGCAGTTTGCGGCGATCGACCGGTTGAATCAGCGTAATCGCCGTTCCTTCGCGACCAGCCCGGCCCGTGCGTCCGATCCGGTGAACGTAACTTTCCACACTGTCGGGCAAATCGTAGTTAATCACGTGAGTCAAGTGATCCACGTCCAAACCCCGCGCCGCAATATCAGTCGCCACTACCCAGCGCACCTGACATTGGCGGAACCGATGCAACAAACGTTCCCGTTGTGCCTGATTCAAATTACCGTGATACTCATCAACGCTGTGACCTGCTGCTTGCAGTTGGCTGGTGAGTTCTGCCGCCGACTGCCGAGTCCGCACAAAAATCAGTGCAGATTCCGGGTCTTCCATTTCTAGGATTGGCTGTAGAGCTCTTGCCTTCGACCAGCCACGGGGAATCATGTACACGCCTTGGCTGATGCGCTTCGGCGTTGCTTTTGGCTGTTCTACGGTGACGTTGACTGGGTTACGCAAATGCCGCGCCACCAATTTCCGAATGGAAGCTTCCATCGTCGCCGAGAAAAATGCCGTTTGACGTTCTTTTGGTGCAGCATCCAAGATTTTTTCCACATCTTGGATAAAGCCCATGCTCAGCATTTCGTCAGCTTCATCCAAAACCAGCCACTTTACCTTGTCTAGTTTCAGGCTGCCGCGGCTCAGCATATCCAATATGCGTCCGGGTGTACCGACAACGACGTGAACGCCGCGCTTCAAACGCTGCATTTGACGATCGATCGATTGACCGCCGTACACTGTCAGAACTTGCAGAGAGCGACCCACTTTTACCGGGCCGTCGCTGCTGATGCCGCTCAAATCACGGATGGCTTCAGTTACTTGCATCGCCAATTCGCGAGTCGGCGTCAGCACCAGTGCTTGCACCGCAGTCAGATCTAAATCAATCCGCTCCAAGATGGGCAACGAGAATGCTGCCGTTTTGCCTGTCCCTGTTTGGGCTTGACCCACAACGTCGCGACCTGCTAACAGGTGCGGAATTGCTTGTACTTGGATGGGAGTAGGTTCTGTAAAGCCTAGTGTTTCCAGATGGAGAACGAGTTCTTCCGAAAGACCTAAGCCTTCAAACAATAAATTCATTAATGCTCCTAATAACGAGTCTTAGCCTTCTAAGTTGCCCAACTCGGATGCGGATTTCTGCTCTAGGGCAGGAACTCATAAGAGTTCTTTATGGTGCTGCGCCTGCGCGCACCTTCTTAAATAGCAATCGAGTATAGGGCAGCTCCGTCGATGGTGACTAAATTTACCAATTCGACAGCCGTCTTTGATTTTGTGACATCACCGATACCAACCGCCAGGGGTCGGGTTATAGGCTTCCAACATTCTTAAAACAGGACATTGGACTTCCTTTGAGGTACTTGCAAGCTTTCCCTCTTAGGCATTTTATAGTGAGGATCATGACCAGCCCCACTTCACTACATAAATAGTAGTAACAGGTTGTTTGGTTCAGGCGCTATCCCGCAATCCGTCGCCTGCGGGATTGAGCAGGGGATGGGGCGACCGTTACCGCCTATCCATCTCAACACTCTTTCGGGATACCGTTGTGGTGTAGGGCGGACGGCGAAGCAATCTCAAATTATCCCCGCTTATTTCTGGCTTGTTATCATCATAACTCTTTACATTCAGAAACAAAACATTAAATTCGTTAAAATTTTCCGATGTTCTGTAGAGATTACCACACCCCGACGGGGAGGGTCGATTGCCAGATAGGGGCTAAAAAAATTTAGAACCCCTTTGCTACATATCTTTGCACAATTGTGTACTAAACGTTACTTTTTCTGCACAATCTACTAATCATTTTTGGTTCGTGTCCGGTTTTTGTTCGCCGCACCGTCTCAGGCAACAGTTCCAGCAATACTTACACTTGACCGTAGAGGTCGTAGACATCTGCACCAGTAATTTTCACAGATACGATCGAACCCAGTCGCGCTTCTCCTGTCACATAGACGAGTCCATCTACTTCTGGGGAAAACCGAGCGGATCTACCAATCAACTCGCCTGTCTCTGGTTGTTCTTGTTCTATCAGGACATCAACTACCTGACCGACAGACTCTTGATTCTTCTTCAATGATATAGGTTGTTGTGCCGCCATTACCGAATTGCGCCGCATTTCCATTATTTCTGCAGGTATTTGCTGGGGCAAGCTGAAGGCTGGGGTTCCTTCTTCTGGCGAAAATACAAAAACTCCTACGTGATCGAATTCGTGGCGCTTGACAAATTCCAGCAAGTGTGCTGCGTGTTCATCGGTTTCGCCGGGGAACCCAACAATAAAAGTTGTTCGCATTACGGCGCCCGGAAGTGCTGCTTTGAGTTGATCGACTATGGCATCATTAATCCCAGCTTGAAAAGGCCGATTCATCGCCCGCAGAATTTCCGGGTGCGAGTGTTGCAGGGGTAAATCCAAATACGGCAAAACGTTTGGTGTTTCCCGGATTGCCTCGACAACTTGCGGAGTCAAACCTGTAGGATAGGCGTAGTGCATCCGAATCCAAGGTACATCTACTTCACCCAAAGCGCGAAGCAATTCGGCTAGTTTCGGTTCGCCATAAATATCTTTGCCGTAGTTGGTGGTAATTTGAGAAATTAAGATAATTTCCTTTACCCCTTCGGAGGCTAATTGCTTAGCTTCGGCGACGATAGACTCGATCGTCCGCGACCTTTGATTTCCGCGCAAGTGCGGGATAATGCAAAATGCACAGCGGTAGTCGCAGCCTTCTGCTATACGCAGATACGCGACACCTTCCGATGTGGTGCGGTAGCGGGGAGTAGTTTCGTCAGCGATGTAAGTAGGTTCTGAAGAGACGAGGGAAACTCGATCGCCCTTTTCGACCTGCTGCATAACATTGACTATTTTGTGATAGTCGCCAGTGCCGACAATTGCGACTGCTTCGGGCAATTCGTCCAGCAATTCCTGCTGAAAATGCTGTGCCATGCAGCCCGTGATCACTACTTTTTTATTAGCTTCTGCCAATTCTACCAAGGTGCGGACTGACTCTTCTCGCGCAGCTTGGATAAAACTGCAAGTATTGACTACAACATAATCAGCTAATTCTTCATTAGAATCCACTTGATAGCCCGCTTGAGCCAGCAAGCCAATCATGTGTTCGGTATCGATGCGATTTTTTTCGCAGCCGAGGTGAGTAAATGCGATCGTTGGCTTCGTTGCCATGCAGTAATAGTTAGTGTTGCGCTTTTTGAGAACGTTTTATGGTATCACACAATTTCAAAAATTGCAAGGTTGGGTGGATTTGAACCGGGAATTCAGCATCAAAACCAAAGAAACCGGGTTTTTACTGTCAACTGTCAACTAAAGCGATATCCCAGAGCGATCGTTCTTCAAGTTCTTCTTGCCAAGCCTCGGAGTTATTGCGTAGAGCAATATAAGCTTGGTTTGCTGCTTCTAAAAACTGTTGTCTTCGGTATGGTTCGATGGCTTGTTCGAGAACTGCTTGGAGTGATTTTCCAGAGCTTGCGGAGATTTCTGCGAGGATTTTATAAAATGTGTTGCCGATCGTAACTGTAGAAGTTTGATTCATGTTAGTTTTTTTACTTACCCCAACGTTACCCAACTATTATAGCTCGTATTGAAGACACATTTTCCTTAAGCGACTCAATACAGATGACGGAAACTCTATAACTTGACCGATGTTTTACCGTCTCAACAAAAATTTTACAGCACTGCTGCGATCCGTTCATCTTGTGGGAAGATTGCACCTCGCTTTTTCAGCTCATACTTTGCATCTTCAGACAGTCCGGCATTTTTACCAAATCGAGCACTTTCTACTTTTGCAGTGTTCAGGTTTGTTGCTGTCAAATTAGCATTGCTTAAATTGGCATTGCTTAAATTGGCATTGCTTAAATTGGCACTGCTTAAATTGGCATTGCTCAATTCGGCACTCCACAAGTCTGCATCGCTCAATTGGGCACTCCACAAGTCTGCATCACTCAATTTGGCACCGTTCAGTTTAGCACCGCTCAGGTTGGCAAAGATCAGGTTGGCACTGCTCAGGTTGGCAAAACTCAAATCGGCACCGCTCAGGTTGGCACCGGTCAGGTTGGCACCGCTCAGGTTGGCATGACTCAGGTTGGCATGACTCAGGTTGATACTGCTCAGTTTTGCACCGCTCAGGTTGGCAAAACTCAAATCGGCACTGCTCAGGTGGGCAGCGCTCAGGTCGGCACCGCTCAGTTTGGCATGGCTCAGGTTGGCATGGCTCAGGTTGGCATGGCTCAGGTTGGCATCGCTCAGGTTGGCATCGCTCAGTTTAGCATTGCTTAAGTTAGCAAAACTCAGATCGGCACGACTTAAATCAGCACCATCTAAGTCTGCACCGCTGAGATTGAATCTGCTCAATTTGCCGCCAACTCCTTTAACACCACTTAAATCAGCTCCTGCTAAATCTTCATACGGATTTAAACCAGCCTGTTTTACCAATTCAGATAAATTATTTGTATCTAATTCAAGAATTTGCTTAATGTTATTAAGCGATTCAGACTCACTAGAGTTAAGAGGTGGCGATTGCTTTCCTTCGGATCGCTCCGCTAACGTTTCACTCGCAATGACAGGATCGTGTTTGAGTTGCGATTGTCGCGCATAAAATTTAGTGAGTCGCTTTTCTTCGCTCCAAGCAACAAAAGCAATTCCCCCAACTACACTTAAGCCTACTGTCAAAGCTGGCGGATTTCCCCCTGTCAGCAACAGCATCCCCAACAAACCAACACCAACTTGAGCCGTTTGCTTGACTAAAGAATTTAATCCAGATTCAGCTTCTTCATAAAGACTAATTTGTTTGCGGTTGACTAAAGTCATATCAGATATCTCCTACGGATTGTTTTTCAAATCTTTTAAATCTGCCCAAAACCGAGCAATAATTCGACCTGCGAGAACTATCCACAACAAAAAATCAGAAGCTACAATAATGAAACAAGCATAACGAGATGCACCGAAAGGGCTTTCTTTTAGACAAATATCGAAACTTGAGAAATCTTTACCGATAATAATTTCACCGATTAAACTGGGAAGTTTTAAAAGAATACCCAGTGCGAGGGCATCCTGAATTGACCCATAAACTGTTCTTCCAAGTTGACCCATTAACGCATAGAACACCTGATCGACAAACTCCAAAACATTCATCACGACCTTTTTCGTGAATGTACCCGATCGCGTAGTTACTGGAGGAGATGGCTCTACAGGAGTTGGACTCGATGGGGGTGGTGTCGGTGTCGGTGTCGGAGGCGGTGGCGCAGTCATTACGGCACGGTATAAATTTATTATAGATCTCGATTATATCGCACTTTTAGATTAGGCTGGAAACACCAAAGATAGCTCCAGAGATAAATCGGGGCAACCCGGAATTACGACAGTCTCATCGGACAGAACTACTCGTTGCGAGCGATAATTGAAATCACCTTGTCTGTTTTTTATAAGGTTCGCTGTGTATTTCCAGTTGATTATCAACCAAATTAAATATCCAATCAGCCGATTAATACCGAGTTCATAAAGGGAATAATGAACCTGGATTTTAGATTACGAAATTTTTTGGGAACATACATCAATCCCGATCGCCCGACAGCACTTGAACAGCAGCAGACGCAGGTAATGGATCGTCATAATTTCCGCCCAAAGCATGAACTTGAGGCATCAAAGTTTTCATTTCCAATTGGCAAAATATGGGTCTAATTTGTCGATCTGCCCCGAGTGGAATTCTTACCTTGGGGGCGGGCATAATCACCACCCCACAAGAGTCTTAAGATTTTTCCCGATGCAAATCTTGATGTTTTTTTAGCTTCTTAAAAATACTGCTAGCCGAACTTACGAGGGGATTTGATCCGACGATACATCCGGGGCTATCGCCAAATTTCCTTCGCCCGAAAGCACTTTACCAGCAGATCCACTAGCTAATCGATCGTAAGAATTTCCGCCCAAACCCTTAACTTGGCGCATCAAAGTGCCCATTTCCAAAGCACTCATCGCATAATTCCAGCCCAAATTGCTTTTAATTCCAGCCCTTTCCAAAGCTTGCTGCATCGTGTCAGTCGTCACCACCCCAAAAATCACCGGCACCCCTGTTTGAAAAGCAGCCGCAGCAATTCCCTTAGCAACCTCACCAGCCACAAAATCGAAATGAGGAGTTTGGCCCCGAATTACCGCACCCAGACAAATTACCGCATCGTAGCGGTGAGAAAGAGCAGCTTGGCGCGCCACCAAAGGAATCTCAAAACTTCCCGGAACCCAAAAAAAGTCCACCTGAGAGCCATGAGGATTAATATCAACCCCGTGGCGTTTCAAACAATCTTGACATCCCTCCAAAAGTTTGTTAACCACCAAATCGTTAAAACGACCGATGACAATCGCAAATCGCAAAGATTCGGTGTGAGTAAAAGTTCCCTCGAAAACAGTCATATTGCTCTAGTTTAGATTTTAGGTTTTAGATTTTAGATTTTTGTTTTTGAGAAGGCAAAAGTCAGAAAGCAGCAGCATCTCATCTGAATCTCAAGTGCAAAAACATACAGGATCGCGCGGTCTGGAAATTTCCTAGCTTCTGTCGAATGCCTTTCAATCCCTGGTGAATGCCTTCATCCTTCTATCTTTTACCTTCTGTATTCGATAGACTTGGGTGAAATTAAACGACTAAAAAGTTCAATACACCCACTGCAATAACCAGCAAAAACCAGAGACCAGACCCGACATAAATCAGGGATTTAGACTGATTCCAGTTTTGGGGAGAGGCATAAGCAACTGGCACGCCAACGACCATCACAAAAGACAGCAGTACCAGACCCAGTAAAACCACTTGAAACAGAATTGATAACATCTTTTCTCCTTTCGATATAACCGTGCGTTGATCAGAAATAGTTTCCCAGAACCGAAAAAATTTTTCCAAATTCTAGTTTTTGACAGTTTCCCGATACTTGATCGAGAAATTGTCGGTTGATTGATACGAAAGAACCCAGGCAAATTCGGGCGTTGCGCGAACAGGCGTCAGCGGCTCTTAAGATTTTTATCAATTTTATCATTGTTCGCTACAGCACAGAAAACTGGAAAGGTTAACTTAAAGCCCGATCGACACATCCGGTTTCAGAGGGCGAGAAATTGCTACTGTTTGAGTTAGAGATGCGGGATTTTCGGCTATGGACTTAGTTTTGTGCCACACAACAGCAGATTTTGACGCCTTGGGGGCGGCGGTGGGACTTTGCGTGCTGCGCCCCGGTAGCAGGATCGTATTGACGGGCGGGTGTCATCCGACGGTGCGGGATTTTTTGGCGCTACACCGCGACGAGTACCCACTGATTGAACGCCGATCGGTCAATCCGCAACAAATTCGATCGATTAGTATAGTTGATGCCTCACAGCGCGATCGTTTGGGAAAAGCCGCCGAGTGGCTGGATTTGCCACACCTCAACGAAATAGCGGTTTTTGACCATCACCTACAAGCTGATTTGGACATCCCCGCAACTGTCACCCAAATCGAAGCAGTCGGAGCCAGCACGACATTAATTGTCGAAAAGCTCAGGGAAAAGAGCGATCCAGAATTTCGCCTTCTGCCTTCGGAAGCAACAGTAATGGCCCTCGGCATCCACGTCGATACAGGTTCCCTCACCTTTGAGGGCGCAACTGCGCGAGATGCCATAGCTTTAGCGTGGTTGATGGAACAGGGAGCGAGTTTGCGGGTAATAGCTGAATATGTAGAACCGGGTTTGTCTCCTCAATTGCAAGATTTGCTGAGAGAAGCGCTGAATAATTTGCGATCGGAAACTTTGCACGGTTACAGCGTCGCGTGGGTGCTGCTATCTACTGAAGCTTATGTTCCGGGACTTTCTTCGCTGGCTTCTCGCTTGCTCGATTTGACTGAAACCGATGCTCTGCTGTTAGGCAATGTTTATAAATTTGGCGAAAACGAAAACAACCGCAACATCGATCCCCAATCGCCAGTTTCCAATCGATTAACTATTATCGGTCGATCGCGCATCGAAGGCACAAACCTCAGCGAATTGTTCAAACCCTTCGGCGGCGGAGGCCACGCCCGCGCCGCTTCCCTCGCCACCCGCGATGTTGACCCCCTGCTGACTTTAAATCAGTTAGCTGACGAACTCAAAGCTCAAATTCCCCACCCTCCGACAGCGCGCGAGTTAATGTCGTCTCCAGTGCGGAGTATTCGCCCGGAAACATCGGTGGGGGAAGCTCACCGTATCCTCCTACGTTACGGACATTCGGGGCTTTCTGTGGTTGATGCGGACGATCGACTGGCTGGCATTATCTCGCGCCGCGACATTGACATTGCCCTGCACCACGGTTTCAGCCACGCCCCCGTCAAGGGTTACATGAGTCCGCAGTTAAAAACGATCGCCCCAGATACCTTGCTGCCGGAAATTGAATCTTTAATGGTGACATACGATATCGGGCGCTTGCCAGTATTGGAAAACGGTCAACTGGTGGGAATTGTTACCCGGACTGATGTGTTGCGGGAATTGCACCAGCAAAAAGCGCGGGACAGGGGAAGTAATGCAGAATTTTCTAATTGTCCTGTGCCCGAATCGGTTGAGCAGTTGTTGCGATCGCGCATCAGTCCCGAATTATGGCAATTATTGTCGATCGCTGCCAATATTGCCCAAAACCGCGGCTGGCAACTTTATATTGTGGGTGGAGCAGTCCGGGATTTACTCTTAACCACGGATGATACACTGGCGCTAACAGATATCGATTTGGTTGTGGATGGAAAGTGCGGTTCCGACGATTCCGGTGCTGGTGTCGAGTTAGCTTCATCGCTGCAAAAACTTTACCCAGAATCGCGTTTGGACGTTCACGGTCAATTTCAAACCGCCGCGCTTTTGTGGCACAAAGACTCTGCTTTCGGCTCGCTGTGGGTGGATATCGCTACGGCTCGCACTGAATTTTACCCTTATCCGGCTGCAAATCCTGAAGTTGAAGCAAGTTCAATTCGCCAAGATTTGTACCGCAGGGATTTTACAATTAATGCGCTGGCTGTGCGGTTGGGTGTTCCTCGCAGTGGCGAATTGTTAGATTTTTTTTGCGGTTTGCTGGACTTGGAATCGAAGCAAATTCGAGTTTTGCACGCCAATAGTTTTATCGAAGATCCGACGCGAATTTATCGCGCTGTGCGGTTTGCGGTGCGGTTGGGATTTGAAATTGAGCCGCAGACGGAAGGATACATCCGCCACGCTTTGGCCAGCGGGATTTATTACCGAATTCAGGGGGAAAACGGCCGAGCTCCGGCTTTGGAAACTCGGCTCAAAAGCGAATTGAAATACATTTTGCAAGCTCCTTACTGGAAAGTTGCTTTGCAAATGCTGGGAGATTTGCAGGCTTTGCGCTGCATTCATCCTACTTTGGAGTTGGATCGGGAGTTGTGGCGGCAACTGCGTTTGCTCGATCGGTGTTTGCAAGGAAGGAAGAAGGAAGAAGGAAGTTCGGCAACGGATTCTGTAACGGATGTAACGGATGTAACGGATGTCAGGAAGAAGGAAGAAGGAAGAAGGAAGAAGGAAGAGACAAGAAGGAAGAAGGAAGAAGGAAGAGATAATTCCCTATTCCCCATTCCCCATTCCCCATTCCCCATTCCCCATTCCCCATTTCCAATTATCAATATTCCCGATTGGCAGATGCGGCTGGAAGTTTTGATAGCTTATTTAGCACCGGAATATCGCGGCAAGGTAGCTGCAAATCTTCAGTTACCTGCTGACAGCATTAAGCGGTTGGAAGTTTTGGAAGCCGGAAAGAACCAGTTAGCAGAGAATTTGCCTAAGTGCGAGTTGCCGAGTCAATTGGTGTTGCTATTGAGGAATTATGAATTGCCGGTGTTAATTGCGATCGCCCTACAAAGCCCGCGAAGTGCACGCCGCCAAATCTGGGAATATCTCACCAAATGGGCGAATGTTGAGCCGCCTTTGAATGGCAACGATTTGAAGGCTTTGGGTTATAAGCCGGGGCCTGGGTTTAAACGAATGTTGGATGATTTGTTGGCGGCGAGGTTGGATGGCGATTTGGGCGATCGGGCTGCTGCTATCTCTTTCTTAGCACAACGTTATCCTCAAGCTTAGTAAGGTGCGTCAGCAGCGCGTTATTTTTTATATAATTGATTAGCTAATTGCTGACGCAATGTACAAATTTTAAGTTTTAAATCCTAAACAGGCTAACCAGGCGATCGCACATTATTGATATTTCGAGAATTAAGGTTAAAAAACATCACGCTCCTGCTTTAATCGCAATTGTCCTTTACAAAACATTTGTGGCTTCGCTCTTGACAGTAACTTCGATTGCTTTGCTTTTTGCCTTAAAAAATCATCAAATTTTAGAAGAATTTTCGCAATCTTATTTGTTAGAAAGCCAACTAAAAATCAGTAAATTCACATTAGAAAAACTTCTAATTCTGAACCCTCACAACTTATTTTTTGGCGGACTTGCCGCAGCACTTTATGCAACTTTAACTGCTGTTGAAGCCGTTGGTTTGTGGTACGAAAAAGACTGGGCAACAATCTTAGTTTTAGTGTTGGTAGGCATCAGTATACCCCCTGAAATATATGAATTAGTTCAGGGGGTCACGGTACTTAAGGTAGCGGTATTTATCACAAATGTAGCCATCTTATGGTATTTGCTCCACCATTGGCCGAAGCATGGTAAAGGAGCTTAAAGTTTTGATTATTCAGAGGAAACTCACTTGATTTTATAAATGTCCGCATTTTCCATTTTAATTTCATAAAACGGCTGATCAGTCAAATAAAAACCTCAATCTTTACAAAAATTTTGTGATTGTAAAGATTCGATAAAGCTACGAGGGGTTATACCCCCTATGAGTTATAGTGACATATATATAGATGCACCCTGATGGCTTTCCCGTTCCACAAGAGCGGGATTTTTATTGGAAAAATATTGTATTAAGTTTTAATACACCTGGTAGAGATAGAATTGGTGGAATATTCCAATAAAACTATCGCCCGATGCAAAAATAGCACAGCTAAAGCAAAAACGATGGTTCGGAGCGAGCGAACATCTGCCCTAACTCTGCGAAATAACCCAAAGGCGTTAGTATGTTGTGGGAAACGGCATCAATGGAAGCTCAACTTAGCGTTCATAACAGCGCTGCAACAGGGCGAAGACACCATAATTAATAGTTGATTGTGCTCTAATTTTTGAAGTCTTATGGATTAACAATATTTCACGCATGATGTTAGGTCAATTTTCTGGAAGCCCCAACTGGATGATGCTTACTTTCACAAACTTTTAAGTTTTTTTACTGAATCTTGTCTCCGATAATCAACCCTCTTTGTCACTTAAGCGGTGTATTTGCCAGTTGGGGGTAAGGAATGTGAGTTAGAAAACAATTAAAAACCCGGTTTCTTCTTGAAGAAATCGGGTTGTTGAAATCGATGGTGAAGCGCGATTTTCTGTCTAAACTATTCGGAAAATAAAAGGGTAGCGGTAAGGTTGGTTAGGATCTTGCAAAACGTGGAGGATAGCCATTATTGTCAGTCCCCAATGCAGCAGATAACCTATTGGCACTAGGATAAAGCCAGCAAGACCGAAAGTGACGACAGTTAACACCACAATCACGGTGCTGTAAAGCCATACATTAAGGTGAAAATTGATGGCTTCTGTGGCGTTTTCTTTGACAACGGGGTCATCTGATACTAACAATACAGCGATCGGCGCTCCGATCGAGAACACTAATGTACTGAAAAAAATCGCCCCGTGGCACACCAGTGATAGCAGCTTTCGCTTGTCAGAGTCGTACATATTATTTTTCTTCCTTGACTTTAGTGATAATTTTACCTTTAATAGCAACTGTAGCACAGGCTATAATGGCGATCGGGTGATGATTCCCCTACCTAATTTGTGATGACAACAGAACTCGAAACTGAACTGCTAACTGCTGTTGAGCGCCGGCGCAACTTTGCTATTATCTCGCACCCTGACGCGGGAAAAACTACTTTGACAGAAAAGCTGCTGCTGTACGGAGGTGCAATTCACGAAGCAGGTTCTGTGAAAGCGCGGCGGGCTCAGCGACACGCTACCTCTGACTGGATGGCGATGGAACAGCAGCGGGGAATTTCTATTACTTCTACTGTTTTGCAGTTTGAGTATAAAAAATATCACATTAATCTGCTCGATACTCCGGGACACCAAGATTTTAGCGAAGATACTTATCGAACTCTGGCGGCGGCTGACAATGCGGTGATGCTTGAGGATGCTGCTAAGGGTTTGGAACCGCAAACTCGGAAGTTATTTGAAGTTTGTAAGCTGCGAAGTTTGCCTATTTTTACTTTCTTTAATAAGCTCGATCGCCCTAGCAGAGAACCTTTGGATTTATTGGACGAAATTGAGAAGGAATTGGGATTGCAGACTTATCCGGTAAATTGGCCGATAGGTACGGGCGATCGCTTTAAAGGTGTTTTCGATCGCAGGGCGCGCAAAATTCACTTATTCGAGCGGGCTAAACACGGTTCTCGTGCTGCTGTGGATACCGTCATTGAATTGGGCGATCCGCGCATTGAAGATTTGTTGGAACAAGACCTTTACTATCAGCTCAAAGAAGAGTTAGAACTGCTTGATGAGTTGGGAACTGAACTCGATTTAGATTTAGTTCGGGCTGGAAAAATGACGCCTGTTTTCTTTGGCAGCGCGATGAGCAATTTTGGGGTAGAACTGTTTTTAGATGCGTTTTTAGATTACGCTATGAAGCCGATCGCCCGCAAGAGCAGCGCCGGAGACTTGCCGCCAACTTATGAAGACTTTACCGGGTTTGTGTTTAAATTGCAAGCGAATATGGACCCAAGACACCGCGATCGGGTGGCGTTTATTCGGGTTTGTACGGGCAAGTTTGAAAAGGACATGAACGTGACTCACGCTCGCACTGGTAAAACGGTGCGTTTGTCAAGACCTCAAAAGTTATTTGCTCAGGATCGTGAGTCGATCGAGGTTGCGTATCCGGGCGATGTGATCGGTTTGAACAATCCGGGAGTATTTGCGATCGGGGATACTATTTACACCGGCCAAAAACTGGAATATGAAGGGATTCCCTGTTTTTCTCCTGAACTTTTTGCTTTTTTGAGAAATCCCAATCCTTCTAAGTTTAAGCAGTTCCGCAAGGGCGTTTCTGAGTTGCAGGAAGAAGGCGCAGTGCAAATTATGTACTCGGTTGATGAGTCGAAACGCGAGCCTATTTTGGCGGCTGTCGGACAGTTGCAATTTGAAGTTGTGCAGTTCAGAATGCAGTCGGAATATAATGTGGAAACGACGATCGATATGTTGCCTTACAGTGTAGCTCGTTGGGTTGACGGCGGTTGGGAGGCGCTGGAAAAAGTTGGGCGGCTGTTTAATACGGTGACAGTGAAAGATACTTGGGGAAGGCCGGTTTTGCTGTTTAGAAATGAGTGGAATTGCCGACAGGTGGAAGGAGAGCATCCTGTGTTGAAGTTAAATGCGATCGCCCCTGTGGTTTCGGGTTTGGCTGTTAGCGAGGAGTAGGGCTTACGCATGGCGCCCAGAAACCGGGTTTTTTTACGAGAAGACGCATTACATACCGTAAATTCGGTAAAAAACCCGGTTTCTTTGTCGGAGTGCGTAACTCCTGTTAATCTTCTTCCTAATTCTTCCTTCGTGTGCTTCGCGTCTTCGCGGTTCAATCATTTTAAGTATTTATCCACCAAACGCTTTTCTAACATGAGTGCAACTTCCGCATCTGTTGGAGGTGGCATATCAGTTTTTGCTAGCCCTCTGAGTCGCTTGGCCGAACCTTTGCGATCGCCAAATCTGAGTTTAACTTCAGTATCAGTTGTCTCCATAAATGCTCTCTCGGCTAATAGCTTCATCTGAAAGAGTGGGGAGATTTAGGGTACTATGACTGTCAACCCATTCTTGAAATGCTATTGACCATTCTGTTGGGGTAGCTGTTTCGTAAAAGGGAGGTTGTTGAGGTTCTATTAGCCGTTTGAGCATCGCCTCTAGTAATGGTTTAATCTGAGCCGGCGTGCGGTTGGTGATTTTTGCCAAAACCTGAGTAATAGTCTGTATGTCTTGTTGGTGAGATTGCTGAAGATCGTGCAGCATAATTATCCTGGGGCTCTCTTTGTCTAGTTATAACGCTAAATCCTCAGCCCGATCGCGCAAAACCTCCCAATCCCGATCTTCAATCCAAAATCCAAAATCTAAAATCCAAAATCGATTGACGGCGGCCCCCCTGTGCGGCTACGCTTTGAAGTGAGAGGTTGCTTGCTTGTAGAGGAGGCAGCCCGCGTCGCCCAAAAATCTAGTTGCACTGCCCAAAGCTGCGCTAACAGCAATGGACAGCATAACCGCCAAACTGGAATCAGCAGTCTGGAGGCTAACGGAGCATTTTAACATCCTCTGTAGCCGCCCTGCTATGTCTTGAAATGCGGGGCGGCTGGGTTTTTGGGTTTTTCTAGAAAACCCAAAACCAGGAGAACATATTATGTCACAGGAATTCGTGCCTGACGACAACAAATTCGATCGCCCAAATGACGACTCAGCAGCAGTATGCGAACAGGAAGTGGTGCTGTTAACGGTTGTCGGTTCGCCCAAAGGTGTCCGGGAAACCATACTCACTTTGTACCGGCTGGGATTTGCAGAAGTGGGCGATTGGAGTCCCCCACAGCGTGCAGCGAATCCGAAGCAGGTGATGAGCGTGCTGATCCGTCGTTCGCGATCGGCTGACGGTACATCGCCGAGACAATCTGGGCGGTAAGCTGCAAGGTTAAGTAGCTAAATTCGAGGGCGGGCCTTTAACGCTCAGCCCTTAGTCCGGCAGGGGTTGAAACCCCTGCCTCAAAGCTAAAGTCCTCGCTATGAGGACTAATGAATTCTTCAGTCCTTGATCGAGAACTTTTGCTATTAGCCCCGTGAAATTCATTCCCTGGCGGCCTTTCGGTTTAAGTTAACTCGACACGTCTTCCTCCTTAAAGTCGCGTCTTTACTGATTTCGATCGAGCTAACTGCTGGCAGTATCGTCACCCAAATTATCGACATATTGTTGCAGCGAATCACGAAAATTGCGAAGGCGATGGTTGTTAGGAGCAATGGCCAAACATCGATTCCACATTTCCAGCCCCTCTTGCCAATTTTTGAGTGCTTCCTGTTGATTAGATAATTTTGCTTGCAAATTACCCAGACATCGCAGCGCAGTCCCTTTGTTGTTGAGAGCAGCGAGAGAATCCGGTGCAATAAGTAAAGCAGAATTAAAGGCTGCGATCGCATCAGAGTAAGATAGTTTTGCCGCCTCAAATTCACTTAGCCCTGCTTGCAAAGCACCCAGACTTCCCAGCGCCATCCCTTTGTTGTTGAGAGCATAGTTATAATCCGGTGCAATAAGTAAAGCAGAATTAAAGGCTGCGATCGCATCAGAGTAAGACTGTTTTGCCGCCTCAAATTCACTTAGCCCTGCTTGCAAAGCACCCAGACTTTGCAGCGCCGTCCCTTTGTTGTTGAGAGCATAGTTATAATCCGGTGCAATAAGTAAAGCAGAATTAAAGGCTACGATCGCATCAGAGTAAGACTGTTTTGCCGCCTCAAATTCACTTAGCTGTGCTTGCAATTCACCCAGACTTCGCAGCGCATTCCCTTTGTTGTTGAGAGCAGCGGTAGAATCGGGTGCAATAAGTAAAGCAGAATTAAAGGCTGCGATCGCCTCTGAGTAAGACTGTTTTGCTGCCTCAAATTCACTTAGCCGTGCTTGCAAATCACCCAGACTTTGCAGCGCAATCCCTTTGTTGTTGAGAGCAGCGATAGAATTCGGTGCAATAAGTAAAGCAGAATTAAAGGCTGCGATCGCCTCTGAGTAAGACTGTTTTGCTGCCTCAAATTCACTTAG
>NZ_JAUBSA010000021.1:50906-75973 GCF_036702115.1 Microcoleus sp. LAD1_D5
CCGTGCTTGCAAAGCACCCAGACTTTGCAGCGCATACCCTTTGTTGTTGAGAGCATAGTTATAATCTGGTGCAATAAGTAAAGCAGAATTAAAGGCTGCGATCGCCTCCGAGTAAGATAGTTTTGCCGCCTCAAACTCACTTAGCTGGGCTTGTAAAGCACCCAGACTTCGCAGCGCAATTCCTTTGCTGTTGAGCGTAGCTTTACTATCGAAAGTTAGGATGATTTCACGATCGTAAGCTGCAACTTCCTCCAAATATTCCTGTTTTGCCTCTGCGTATCTAGCCAAGTGAGCATAGTAATATCCCTCCAATCCTGAAATTCTGCCCAGCCGAAAGTCGCTTTTAATCCACAACTCACTTCTAACTGCTAGCAGCGCCTCGCATTCCCCGTAACGACTCAGCCGCGACGCTTCCTCAAACACTTCTACCCATTCCTTCACACCCCGCTCCCAATCCAAGCGATTAGCATGATAAATTGCCTCAGCCACATTCCCCAATTCCCGGTAATAGCGCTCTAAAACTTCATGAGCTCTGCGAGTTTTATCGTTATCCCTATCCGCATCCAAGCGCCGCAATAAATCGTGAATTCGATACCACTTTTCACCCCGCTGGGGCTCCTTCCACACAAAGGAAAAACTCGTCAAAATCTCAAAATTTGCACTACTTGCCTGGAAGTGACAACCTGCTCCCAATTTCATGTACAAAGCCTCATCAAAAGCGCGGCAAGCACTCAGCGAATGCACCGCCGATCGCACTTCGCGATCCACATACATCAGCAACCGATCCGTTAACTCCGCAGTCTTATTTTCCAACTTCGGAATCCGCGCAAAATCCGACGACAGCAACTCAATTCCCCGCCTTCTTTCGGCCAGCACCACATCCGCGCACAAACCCAAATAAAATGGATGTACCTGTAAATTATCCCAACTCTCATCAGGATTGACGCTGGCATATTTAATCACAGCATCAGCCAAATCTGCCTTGTCAATCTCGACTTTGTGCAAGTAATCCCTAGCATCGGCGGGAGACAAATGCCAAACCAATTGTGCATCTATATAATCTTCGGGAATCGGAAACTTCGACGCATTCGGCCACCGCAGTTGTGTGACAGGACAATCTCGCCCCGCCACAGCAACCACAATCCCCGCTTTGAAATCCAGCGCCCTCAGCAACCGCCGAAACCACTCATCTTGATACCAAAAATTTATTCCCTGAGAAGTGCGTTTTTCATCCCACATTTTCTCGTGAGTATCGAACAGCATCACGAGGCGTTCTGGTTTATTTCTGCCAGCCATTGCCTCATTCAAATCACCTGCAAACAATTTCGGCAAACAGTCGATTAACTCAGTATCAACATCTTTGTGGCGAATTTCCTCTGCCTTGTCGTCGCTGACACCGAGGCGATTTTGAATTAATTTCATCGCCCGCTTAATCCCGCCCAATTTATCTAACCCTTTCAGCACCGCTACAGCTTGCGCCACCACCGGAAATTCTGCAAAAGTTTCAACTACAGGTGTCAACAATTCCATTACATCGTCGGGGAAAAGTTGTTCGAGAGTTGCGTTTGACTCGCCTTTATTCAGCAAATACCAAAAGCAAGCAAAATCATAATTGGGAAACTTAAATTTATATTTCTTTGCTGCTTCTGCCAGATTCCGCCGCAGCATCAGCAAGCCATAAAATCTATCTTGCGGTTTATCTTCTTTAATCGGTATCAATCCGAAATCGTGCCTGACTACGGGTATGGGAGTGTAAGTTTTAGCTTCACGGACGAAATCAGCAACTTCGGCGGCTTGAGATTCTGGGAGTGCGCGCCATTGTTGCCAAACCAGCGGCGAAAATCTTTTGCAGCAGTTAACCTGCAAGTGTTTTAGCAGCAATGACTTGCCGTTGCCTCCATCGCCGTAAAAATACAAAATTTGTTCGCGGGGCGGGTCTTCGTTTAAATAAAAGGCAAATCGGCGGGTAAATTCGTGTCTGTCTGTGAATAGTTGTAATTGGCGATCGCCACTAATAGATTCGCTTTCAAAATCTTCGTCGTCAATTGGCATAAATGTGCAGGTGAGGTGTTAATTTAATTATAAGCAAAAATTAGCTGGGCTCGGTGATTGAAATCGCGTCTACACAAACTCTCGTCCCTCTCTAAGATACTAAGAGATCGAGGAAATCTTTAACCGGGATTTAGTATAATTCTTCAGTCTTCATAGCGAAGACTTTAGCTTTGAGGCAGGGGTTTAAACTCCTGCCCGATCGCAAAGATCGTCCGCTTGGAATGGCCGAAAGTTTGACTATTAAGCGGTTTCAACCGCCGAAGAAACTGCAACAACTGGTGACAGAGAAATAGAGCTGTGTTAGAACAGCTATCGATCGACCAGCCAAGCTATCTTAGAAGGGACGCTAGCGAAAGCACAGTCATGGCACCTCCCACTAATCCAAATCCGGCGGATTCATCTGCAAAACAGTCTCTAGAGGCTGGGCTAGCAGCTTTGAAACAGCAGGATTACCCCACCGCGATCGCCCTTTTAGAATCCTTTACCCAAACCGCGGCTAATCAGCCGTCGGGAATCCGCGCGCAGATGGGGTTGGTGGCTGCGTACAAAGCAACCGGTAATGTGAAAAAGGCGATCGCCCTGTGCTCTTCCCTCGCCAAAAGTCCCAACTCTCAAGTCAAAACTTGGGCCGATCGCGCTTTAACAGAATTAACCCCCCCTCGCCCCCCAAAACCACCGGCAAATAAACCAAAATCCGCAGAGACTCCCCCCGAAACAGGCTTTGTCGCCTTTGATGCCGGAACAAAATCGCCGAAAAAAACGATTGGGGGCGATCGACCTACCGTAGACAAAAAAACAGGATTTTTACCTTTAGAGGCTGCTGTAGAGCCTGGGAACGCCAAATCGCAACATATTTCCCCGCCGCCTTCACCCCCCACAGGCCAGACTTCTGAACCAGAAAACTCGACAGAAACCGCACCCCATACAGAAATTAGCGACGAAAATAGTTCCGGTTCCCCAACAGATATCCCCGGAGTCGCCAGCCCAGATACTTACCAACTCACTTGGCGCGAAGCAGGGCGCGCCGCGAAAAGCCCGCGCCCGCTCAAACCGCTGAAGTTGCTGGAGTTTCGGGTGCAAGCCGTTGCAAGTGCGATCGCCCTATTTGTCCTAGCCCGGTTTATCCTGCAATTCCTGCTGACAAACACTAATTCTCTGTTGGTTCAGCTTTACATATTCAGTAGACTGCCTATTTTCGCGCCGATTCAGCTTTTTTACCGCGATCCAACTCCGTTTGTTCAGATGGTTTTTGGATTGCTTTTAGCCTCGTCTCCCTGGCTGATAGACGCGCTGCTGAAACTGTTTTGCGGCATCGAAACTCTGCGCGGGTCAGTTTTATCCAAGCACAGCAAGGAAGCTAGCCGGGTAATGCGAACTTATTGTACGAAGCAAAATATGCCGGTGCCGGTGCTGAAACTCTTGCCGCTGAATGTTCCTGTAGCTTTCAGTTACGGCTGTTTGCCCCGTTTTGCTCGGATTGCTGTGAGTCGGGGGCTGTTGGAACAATTAACGGATGAGGAAATTGCTACTATTTTCGCGCGGGAGTTGGGCCATATCTCTCACTGGGATTTTGCGCCGATGTCGCTGGCGCTGCTGGTGATTCAGATTCCTTACTTGATTTATTGGCAGGTGGCGCACTGGCAAGAGCGGTTGTGTGATTTAATGACGATCGAGTTTTTGCGTTCTGCTGTCAAGTTTGTGGCCGCGGCAATTTCTGCAACCAGTTACGGGATTTATAAGTTGTTGCGCTGGCCGATGTTGTGGGTGTCGCGCCGCCGAGTGTATTTTAGCGATCGGACTGCTGCAGAAATTACGGGTAATCCTAACGGTTTGACGCGGGCATTGTCTAAAATTGCGATCGGCATTGCTGATAATATCGAGCAGCAAAAACAAACTAGCTTTTTCCTCGAAAGTTTCGATCTATTGTTACCTGTAGGTGTTGGACAAGCTGTAAGCCTTGGTTCTGCTGCATTACACGCGCCGCTGGAACAGATTTTGCTGTGGGATGTCAGCAATCGCGAACGCAATTGGTTGACGGTTAACCGCGCGCATCCTTTGCTGGGAGAGCGTTTGAAGCTGTTGGCTCTTTATGCTCAATTCTGGCAACTGGAGACAGAGTTAGATTTGGCAAACGCGGGAGTGCAAGAACAACCGAGGAAAGGAAAATTGTCTCTGGTTAAGTCAATACTCGAATTTAAAGACTCAAAACTATTTTTACAGGGTGCGCCGTTTTTTGGAATTCCGATGAGTTTGGCGATAGTCGGGGTGCTTTGGCTGATTGGGGGGATTTTTTCGAGGACGAGTATCTGGCAGTTGGATTGGCTTTGGGGCGATCGATCGATTATTTGGGGCTGTTTGCCGATCGGATTTAGCATCGGTACTTTGATGCGGATCAATTATTTCTTCCCGGATATTATACCGCGAGAAACCGCTTCGCCGAGTTTGCCGGAAATTTTGTCAAATCCCGATAGTTTGCCGCTGGATGCTGAACCCGTGCGGCTGGAAGGGCAACTTTTGGGTCGATCGGGTATGAGTAATTGGCTGGGACAAGATTTGATTTTGCAAACGGCGACAGGGTTGGTGAGGTTGCACTATGTTTCGAGGTTTGGCTACATTGGCTCTTTGTGGCCATTTTTGTTCAAAGAGACTACTCGCCCTAGCGATTTGATCGGAACATCTGTTGTGGCGACTGGTTGGCTGCGCCGGGGTGCTACTGTGGCGATCGACCTTGAAAGTCTCCGCAGTCAAGGAGGGAGGGCCAGTGACAGCGGACATCCGATTTGGTCTGCGGTTTTGGCTTTTGCTGCTGCTTTTTGGGGCGCATACATCATTATCCAGGGCCCAAGGTGAGGAATAGTTGTCCGATTGTGGCGTGAGTCGCCAACAACGCGCATCCTCGATCGGTTGTGAGTTAAACAGCGGATTGGCGATGTTCTCGGTGCTGGTGGCGCAGCCTACTATTCATTGGTGTCAACGTAACGTCAAACCTAGTACCGGTCTGCTGTTTGACGATTAGGGTTCGATCACCCTGGCGCCCCCCTTAATAAGGGGGGGACAAGAAATATCCTCAAAGTCCCCCTTCTTAAGGGGGATTTAGGGGGATCTAGACTCAGGTAAAAACGAGATTTATCAAGGGTTTTAGCCTTAAGTTGACACTAATGCCTACACTCTTCTTCCTTCTTGCCTCTTCCTTCGTAAAGAAAAGTTGCTTTTTTGCCAGCATTCTGTTACATTAATTTACAGGAATTGGATTGAACCAAACAGCGCGATAACTTCAGTTGTCTAAAATCCCTTAAGGCATTGCGTAAAAATTGTCAACATCCCAACACAGCAAGTACAGCCAGCCGCTTGTCGGCTGTTTTTTTTCGACCGCTATTTTTGCTGTGCCGGATGAATTCTCAAAAGTGATTCAGATGTGGTTTCCGTTAAATTCAGACTGAAATCTTCCTAAATAACTAGCTCTGTTACCAAGGCTGTGATACCTTTAAAGAATGCTCGGACTCTGCCGGGCCTGATTTAAGGGATAGCGGGTAAGTGAGTAGTTCTCAGCATTAGGAGCGAGGTAAGATTACTGGCTAAAAAAATGTTAGCGATTTTACCCATCACTGTATTAAACTGAATACTGGCATTCCGATCGCTTGCAATTGACACATCCTTGGACATAAATTTCTACACGGCGCTGGCTATAAACATTCTGAATCAAAACCGGAAGCAAGTAATACAGAATAGCCAATAGCCTCAACATTTGAGTGATGACTAAAAGTTTACACAACAACCTGAGATTTAAAAGCTCTCTGCATCGGCGGTTAAGTTCCGGCCTTATCAGAGTAAATCATCTTTTTGTTCTAAAAGGTGGGGGGAGCTGTCAAGGTTGGTGGGAGGAATGCGCCAATTCTCGGGTTATGTGGTGTTTGCCTGAAGTCAATATTCAGTTGACTTCAGGTAATTCGGTTCGAGCAAATTAATTAAAATCCAAGTCGGGAGGAATTTTTCATGTCTATTCGTCTTTATGTTGGCAACCTACCCAAGGAACTCGATCGCCTAGAATTGCAAGAAGTTTTTGCACCGGAGGGCGAATCTGTTACCACCAAGGTAATTACAGACCGCAAAACAGGAAAATGCAGAGGATTTGGTTTTGTGACGGTGCTAACCGACGAACAAGCCGACCAAGTTATTGAGAAATACAATGGCTTGATGTTCAAAGAAAACCCGCTGAAAATAGAGAAGGCACTGCCTCGCTCTAAGGGTAAATCTGAGAAGGGCGAAGACGATCAGCAGCAGTCGCAGCAGTCACCGCAGTTGGTGTCGGCATCGGCGTCTGTGCCTATGCCTGTGCCTGCGCCGCAGCAACAGCAGCGCTCGGCTTCGGCTCCTCCTACCCAAGGTGGAGGCGGTTCCAGCAAAAGCAATCGCCGTCGGGGTGACAACAACAAGTCTCGCCGCAATCAGTCAGCAGCAACGGTGTCGAGCGCTGATTCCGGCTCGGTGCAGCCAGATCCGCGCTGGGCGAGTGCTCTGGAAGAACTCAAGCAAAGATTGGTGGAAGCTCAGACTACTAATTAGTCGAAAATGGCGGCTAATTGCTGCTGTCTCTCGACTTTGGTTGAGTGAATGTATCTGGAAGTGCGATCGAGAATGGGTCAAAAAAGCCGGTTCTCGATCGCACTATTTTATTAAACCTCTTGCAAAAAAACTTTTGAGGTCTAAAGAAAGCGAGTTTTTAGCCCCCCTAAATAAGTCCTGTTTATTCGACTGCCGAGAATTCAATAGTCTCAATAAACTCGAAAATATTGTTCATAATTCCCTCAACTTCAGACTCCAGGGAACCCAATTCGTCCCCCTCCTGATAAATTCGCTGACAGCTTACCGTGTAGCAAAAATCGTCAGCGATAAAAGCCATAAGTCCCCGGTAGGCATCCAGCCGAGCAGCAGGGCCCTCGTTTTTTTGCACGCTGAGAGTTGCACCGGCAGGCAAATCTAAAACCGCGAAATAAGCTTCTTCATCTTCTAAATATTCCGTGTGGACTAACTTAGAATTGGCAACATTAGCAAGAATTGCCTGAGAAACAAAATTGTCCAGAAAAGACTTGAGATAAGCTTCCTCACCAACAGACTCGATTGTTTCTTCCACTTCACCAGCAATAGGGAAATAATCAATTTTCAGCAAAACGCCAAAGTCGTCAGAAAATGCGACACAGCCTTCTTGCTCATCAATTTTACCGCCTCGTTGCTCGTCAACTGGAATGGGGACGCTAAAATTGCCTTCAGGAGATACGTATAAAGCCCCATCTAAATCAGACTCTTCGCCCTCTACTTCCGAGTAAGCAGCAATTACATCCTCAATAATTTCCGCAGCTTCCTCGTCTTCCACACCTAATGCTTGCTGGAATTCTTGGAGAAAAGCTTCGTGCTTCTCAGATATTTCACCATCGGCGACAAACATTGCTGCGGTTATTGCAAAAGTATCCAAAACTAACTCATCTGGCATGGATTCCCAAGCAGTATTAAATAATGCTCCTAAACCGTCTTGGGCGACAATACCGTCGAATTTTTGAAACATTGCTGACATATCATCTTCCGAGTATTCAGCAAATATTTCTGATTCCCAAAGTATGCTTTCTAAGATATCAGCATCCGTATCGGGGGAATTTGCCTCGGCTGCCACAAATGCTACCGCGGCTACGGATTCTTCTAAAGTCAAGCTTGCTTCGGATTGGTCTTCTGAATTGAATATTTTATCAAACTTGGCCACAGGTTTTGCCCCGCTAGTGTTTAGTTTTGCTATTCATAGCAAATTTATGACATAAAAAGATAGTCGTCAGGGATACATTTACTTTTTCCAAAAAGCCGCCAGTCAATGTAGGGTGCGTCTAGCCTTACACCTTACCACTCGTAAATATTAAATATCCAATTAACTTACCAAGGACTGCCAATTATTGTGAATCCGGCCCAAAACTTCGGGTGAGAGAAATCTGCATTTGCTGCTTGTGTGGCTTGATTAATGTCGATCGCGCCTTGAGTTCCCCGCAATTGACCGTTTTTAATTAAAATTTGTTTGTGGATCATTGCCAGTTGAGCTTTTCTGAGCGCTTCAGCTTTAATTGGGGCCGATCGCAAATTGCCATAAAACTCGGTCATCAACCCCAAAGTGGCGATATCCTTAACTTTCCACAAACTCGCTAGCGCTGATTTTACACCGCTGCGGACTGCCAGTCCAGCAAATCCCATTTCTGCTGCTATATTGTCGCCGATGGCAGTTTCGCACGCACTCAGCACTAATAACTCGACTTGTCTGCGATCGTACCACTTCGCCAACCTAAATTCATCCAGTGCCAAAGAGCTGTCCCACAAATCAATCTCAGCTTCTTTTCTTCCATTTTCGCCTTGAGGAAAACTGGCGTGAGTAGCTAAGTGAACGATTCCAAATGCCTGTTGTTCTCGCTGTTTTCTCAGGTTTTGCAGGGTAAATTCTTGATTGAGAAAAGAGGTGCCTTGCCACAAGGGAAATGCTGCTTGAGTGGGCGTTTCTGTTCTCCTCCCGGTGATCGCAGATAATTCGATCGGCACCGCAGGCAAACGCTTTTTATCCGTGTGTGGAAACTCTGAAGCACCCATCGCTAAAACTTGAGCGTTTTTCAAACTTTGATACTTTGTGTTAGTCAAGCTGACACTAGGAAGTGATCCTACACTGTATTTTTCTACTAGAAATTGCTTGCCGTCGTGCAAAGCGGATAGTGGCAGTTGGCGCAAACCAGCATCAAAGGAAAACACTAGCGTATCTATATTTAATGCTTCTAAATTTGAACTCATCGGCGCAATTAGCCACTGGTAAAGTTGCTGAGCTATTGGTAAATATTCTTCACTTTCCGAATAATTTGATTTGCCCAAATATCGATGAAATTCTGCCACTTTTTCCAGCAAAACTGCGCTAGTGACAGGGATATTTCGGAGAATCGGAGGACCCTCTGGAACTACTAACACTAGGGATAATTCTTCGAGATGGACGATCGCGTAAACAATTACAGCTTGCTTCCCGGTTTCCTCCTTAATTGTTTTCAGAGTTTCTCTTAGATATTGAACGTTAATTTTTTTATCCGTGAAATTTTCCCCATAATAATTTTCGTAGTCTTGTTCAAAGAGTTGGTCAATTAGAGCAACAGCATCATTAGCATTGCCTTGATCGAGAGTTTGTTCGACGAGCGATCGGCTAATTTGTGAGGGAAAGAGATTTGGGATATCTGCGGGTGCGGGATTTTCTGCGATCGGACGGGGAGTGGGAGTTGGTGCGGGCGCTGGAGTTGGGGCGGGGGCTGGAATTGGTGCGGGGGCTGGAATTGGTGCGGGCGCTGGAATTGGTGCGGGCGCTGGAATTGGTGCGGGCGCTGGAGTAATAGTCGGTGAATCTTGAACTGGCGCTGTATTTATTGCAGCCATTCTCTCCCAAACATTAGAAAGATTGAAATCAAATGGTTCAGAATTAGCAATCGGTAAACTAGGAGTTTGCACAATTATTTCCGGCGGAGTTTCTGCGACTGAAACAGTTAAATTGTCAGTAGATGGCTGTGTGGAAATCAGGTTATTTGCTTCGGCTCCGGCAATCGTATTAACTGACGGGGTGTAAGGAAGTTCTAGGGAGATAATTGTTTCGTTGTTACGCTTCCAATCTAATTCAGTATTTCCCGTTTCAGCATTTTGGCCGATCGAGGTTTGAGCACCCAATAAATCGCCAATTAAAAAAGCTAACTCCTGTTGGGGATTTTGGCTTTGGCTGACAGCGGGCGCGGGTACGATCGCACTTGCAGGCACGGGTACGATCGCACTTGCAGGCGCGGGTACGATCGCACTTGCAGGTGCTGGCTGAATCTGAGTTACAGGCTGGGTTACGGAGGCAAGAGGGGCTGCGGGCGCGGGATTTGCTGCGTTTGAAGGTTGGGGGGCGATCGCAGGTTGAGAGGCGAGGGAGGAGGTGATTTGGGAAACAGAGGGAAGGGTAGGTGTCGAAGCTATGCGGGCAGCAGCGTTTGGGGTTGTGGGTGTTGAGGGCTGGGTGGGGCGCGCGCGGGGTGGCAGTAGGAATAAACCGGGCAATTCAGGTAGTTGGAAGTCGATGGGAAAACCAGGTATCGGATCGGGCGTTGGGGAAGGTGCGATCGAAGTTTGGGGAATTGGGGCAGGTGCGATAAATATTTGGGGAATTGGGAAAGGTGCGATCGAGCTTTCCGGTGTTGGGGCAGGTGCGATCAAGCTTTCGGGTGTTACCGAAGGTGCGAGGGGTAAACGCGGTGGGAGTTGCGGTGAGGGTGTGCGTACAGTTGATGGGTTGGAGAGGGGGACGATCGGGATTGTACCGATAGCGCTACTTGCAGGCGCGGGCGCTGGAGTAGATGTCGGTGCGGGCGTCGCACTTGTTACAGGCGGAGTTGGTAGGATTACTGCGATCGCACTTGGTGCAGGATCGGACGCTGGAGTAACAGTAGGTGCGGGCGTCGCACTTGTTGCAGGTGTCGGCGATACAGTCACTGTCGGCGCTGGCGTCGCACTTGTTAGAGGTGTCGGCGATACAGTCACTGTCGGCGCTGGCGTCGCACTTGTTCCAGGTGCGGGCGCTGGAATAGGTGCGGGCATTGGAGTCGCAATTGCTACAGGTGCGGGCGCTGGAGTCGAGGCGGGCGATGGAGTTGGTGCGGGCGCTGGAGTCGCAATTGTTACAGGTGCGGGCGCTGGAGTTGATGTGGGCGCTGGAGTTGGTGCGGGCGCTGGAGTCGGTGCGGGCGCTGGAGTCGGTGCGGGATCTGGAGTAGCTGTCGGCGCTGGAGTCGGTGCAGGCGATGGAGTCGGTGCGGGATCTGGAGTAGCTGTCGGCGCTGGAGTCGGTGCAGGCGATGGAGTAGCTGTCGGCGCGGGAGTCGGTGCGGGCGATGGCTTGGGATCTGGAACAGATATAATTCCAATCCGATCGACATCCTGTTTGTGTGTATAAAGATAACTATTAGTAGGAGTAGAAGAAATCATTAACTCCGCTGTCGCATTTCCCCTGCTAATAGCAGCAGTAGTTCCATTAATTGCGGAATTACCAACAATAAAAGGTGTCAGTCCATTACCGCCGTGACGGATCAGAATTGTACCGCCGATATCGCCAGCACCTCCCGCAGTAGAAATGCTAGCAGTAACGCCATTTCTATCTAAAAAAGAGTTGACAGCCCGAAAAAACTTTTCAGTCCAAACATAGACATTTCCACCTTTATCATTACCAGTGCTCTGAGCATTAATTTGATTCAGGGTAATATTGCCACCAGCATTCAAAGTGACATTGCCGCCATTATTAGCCGAACTTGAATTCAGATTACCTGTTTGAATTTCTCCTTTATCGCTTGTGAGTGTAATTCCTGCCGCTGAAGTGATGTTTTGGGCAGTAATATTATTTGTTGCCCTGATATTTAGAGCAGCAGGAGTCTTGGGGATATCGTCTTGAATAGTGACGCTGTTGAGCGGAGTGATATTGCCAACTGCACCGTTAAACTGAACAATTCCCGCCTCTGGCTTCACAGTGAGATTGTAGGGCCCGTCAATTGTAGAATTAAAATTAATGTCACCAGTCCCTTTAACGCTTACTAAGACATCCCCTGTCAGAGAAATCGCACCATTGAAGTTAATATCGTTATTTTTAGTAGCGATATTTCCATTATTAATAGTTATGTTATTGTTGGCAGTAAAAGTCAGTGTGCCACCATTACCGCTGCCAGTAGCACTAGCATTCACCTTGCTTGTGGCTATGCTACCAGCAGGGCTTGCGAGAGTAATATTCCCGCCATTACCATTAGCAGAAGGAGCGATTAATGCACCTTTGCTAGTATCAATATTCCCGCTGCTGCTAGTGACGCTAATGCTACCGCTGTTTGCATTAAAACCACTTACAATGATAGCGATATCCGATGTACTAATATCGCTGGCCGCTTTAACAGTGATACTGCCGCCGCTATTACCGCCAAGAGAGTTGAGAATTCCAGCAGTGGTATTAACAGCGCCTCCACTCTGGAGAATAATATCTCCACCGTTTAATTGACCCTGTGCATTAACATTACTGGTGGTAATATTGCCACCAGCTTGAAATGTAATTATTCCCCCATTTCCATTCAAACTTTCCGAGAGAACTTCGTTGGCAATAGTATTGATGGCTCTACCAGAAGTAACATTAATATTCCCACCATTGCCAACAGATTTAGTTGTGACAACCCCAGTAGTAATATTGCCTGCTGGTGCATTGAGCGTTATATTACCCCCAAAACCAGTAAGATTGCCAGCCTGTAAAGCTCCTGTGGTGGTTTGAATATTCCCCGTAGTGCTAAGGAAGTTAATATTTCCACCCAGGGGAATTGCTGTTTTTGAAACAACTATTACGTTGCCAGTTAAAATGTCTTTAGCTGCCTCAAGTTGAATATTGCCAGCCGAACCATTCCCACCAACGAAAGCAACAGAATTTAATCCGCCTGCTGTGGTGTCGATCGTACCATTTTGGCTAGTGAAGATAATGTCTCCAGCTCGTCCATTACCATTATCTACGCGAGTAATTACATCACCTGTCAGAATATTTTGAGCGCCGCGAAAAATGATGTTGCCAGAATTACCACCCTTAGTATTCACCGACCTAATTTCTGAACCCCTAGTATCGATCGTACCTGTGTTAGTCGTAAATTGAATTCTTCCTCCTGTGCTAATACTGGAATCTACATCTGTCGCTACTAAAGAACCATTAGTAATAATATTTTGAGCAGCAGTGAGAGTAATATTCCCGGCATTATTTATGCCGATAGATACAACATAACTCCCACCCGTATCAATAGAGCCTGCTTGACTGGTAAGCGTAATATTCCCACCATTTCCCCCACTTGCATTCCCAGAACTAGAATTAGCCTCCATCCCGCCCGTCCTGATGTTACCAGCAGCCTGGAGCCGAATGTCTCCGCCGTTACCACCATACCCTCTAGATTGGATTAACCCAGTATTAATAGTACCGTTTTGACTGGCGATCGTAATATTTCCTGCACTCCCATTAATTTCGGTAAATGAGTTCCCTCCATCAGAGCTTATGTCATCAGTGGTAATATTACCAGTCGCATTAATCGCGATATTACCGCCAATTGTCCCAGAGGAGCCAGTTAATAAAAACCCAGATATATTAACGTTGCCACCGCTAGTAATACTGACAGGTTTACTATTAGCAAGTATGGAATTGGTTGAGATATCACCAGTTGCTTCAAGGGTAACATTGCCTCCCAATGATGAAATTGTCGGTACCGAGAAGCCTGTTGTAGATAATTTGCCGACTGTGAGGTTTCCACCCAACGCTTGTAACGTAATTGCTCCTCCTTGTGTCTGAATAGTATCATTGGTATCTACAAATGTGATTCCGCCTGCCGTTGAAGAGATTCTCAGACTACCAGAAGTCAAAGGTAAAGCAACTAAATCCGCTTTGCCAGATACCACCCCAGTGATATTGTTAATAGTGATATTTCCTGTTGCTTCTAAAACAACATTGGCATTAGCACCTTGGGCGCTAATTTGTCCCCAAGTAACAGTATTAGCACCAATGTTAGCATCACCAGCTAACATTTGGCTGTCCGGCTGTAAGCTGGGAATGTCCTGAGTTCCATTCCCTGCTACTTCATCTACAATAGTCAAAGTGGCTGGATCAAGCAACAAAGTGCCCAAACTGCCATTCGATGCCGAAGTATTTACATTACCTCGAAATATTAAAGTTTCCTTGCCAGATACCTCAACAAAGCCGCCGTTGCCAGAATTACGGCCGCCGCGAGAACTAATATTACCCAAAAAACCTGTCACTTCATCCGCCCAAACAATGACGCGACCGCCATCACCATTTATAATACCATCAGCATTAATTGTGGAATCATTACTCACAAATGTCCGCAGCGCATTTGGCACAGTACCTTGACCTTTGTAATCACCGCCAAGTCGTACATTCCCACCGCCATTTATCCCGGAAGCGTTGATATTCGCATTGATTAAACCCACGCGCGAACCCAACACATGTATACTCCCTCCCTTATCCCCAGAGACATCAATATTACCAGCAACAATTGCAGTTCCTGGCTCAGTTGGCACTATTTCCCCCGTACCAGTCAACTGTACAGTTCCATCATTATTTACTGTCACCCCCGTTGCACTTCCCCCGCCACCCGCCAACAACTGTGGCAAAGATGCAACTGGTAACACCCAATTTTGAGGCAAACTCCCCGCTACAGATTGCGGCTGAATCTCCAAACTCAACAGATTTCCCGGTTGACTAATTCTGACTAAACTCTCTCCCGGTACAGCCGCAACAGTAATATTTCCTCCAGGTGCAGAAAGTTGTCCCGTACTCAAAACCGTGCCGCCCAATAAAGTTAAATTTTGCCCTTCTCCCACAGCCAAATTGCCTAGATTGACAATTCCTCCCGGCTGTGTATTTGTAAAAGCAAAACTATTAGGATTTCCGACTAATTCAGTATAATTATTAGTACCAGCCGCACTAAACCAGTTATTGCCAAAACCGATGCCCGTCGCAGTAGTAGCAGTGAAAGCAGCAGGCACGTTCAAACTGGCATTTGTGCCAAATACAATCCCCGCCGGATTCATTAAAAATAAATTGGAATTGCCGCCCGTTATTTGAATTAATCCGTTAATCAGCGAAGCATCGCCGCCAACAACTCGCCCTAAAATATTGCGGATATTAGGATTTGATATAAAATTGGCAGTTTGCCCTTGAGTTAAACCAAATTCTTGGAAACTGTGAAAGAGATTTGCACCGTCGCTGGATTGTTGACCGCCGTTGATGTTGAATTGGTTGCCGCTGGGAGTAATTTGAGTATTCGTGCCGTCGGTTGCAGGGGTAATTTGGGCTGTGGCTGTTTGGGATGGGAGAAAAATTCCTATTTCCCACATTGCTAAGGTGGTGAAGGAGAGGAAGGTGAGGAAAAAGCGCGGTTTTTTGTGTGTTGATTTCATGGTTTTTTTAGTAGATGATATCTTGTACACTCTGATAATTGCGAAAGTCCGCCAGCGCCCTCTGATAGTCCCCAAGTCCCCCAGGGAATGAATTCCCTGGCTAATAGCGAAAGTCCTCTGAAGAGGACTGTAGAAAAAAGTTTGGTATTAGTCCACTGAAGAAGACTGTAGAAAAAAGTTTGATATCAGTCCACTAAAGTGGACTTTTGCTTTGAGGCAGGGAATGAATTCCCTGCCGGAATTAACGTCACAACCCCTGCCGGAATTAACGTCACAGCCAGTTACTATTTCCTCTGTTCCCTCCTTTGCAAATCTCGCAATTGCTTCTCTACCTTTTCCACCATTGGCAAATCTCCCAAAGTTGTATATCCATCTTTTGCCACTCGCAAATATTTCATAGCTTCCAGATTGTTTCTCATCGCTGAATGAACTTGCCCCAATCCGTATCGAGCGGCTGTCAACTCCTCAAGATCGTCAGGTTTCGCCGTATTAATCACCTTGGAATAGTAGACTTCAGCCTGGGGAACCAGTTGTAGCTTTTCCAGATACAGATCGCCCAACGTGCGATAAATGGGGGGTGTGTCCACGCCTGTTTTTTGTAAATTTTCTAAAATTTCTCTTGCTTCGGCAATCAAGTTTGTGTTAAGATAAACGCTAGAAATTGCTAACTTTTTGGCGTTTTCGTTAGGTACTTGTTTGTCGATCGCCCCAACCGCATCCTTAACAGCCTCAACTTGCTTCTCATCCAGCAAGCTAAACTCTGTATCTCCTTCTCCCACAGCACTTTCTGAAGAAGCACCCGTATTCGCCTCGACAATCAATCGGTACCTAACACCCGGTTTCAGCGCTGGTTCCCCCGGATAGACAGCCTCAGTACCGCTAACAGTCATTTCCCAGTTTAATTTCGCTCCATTTTCGCGGAGGCTCAACTTATAGCTAGTAGCACCAGCAACCGGATTCCACCGCAAAATTGGCTTGCTGTCGAGCAATTTCGTGCGCCGCGGACTGATAATATAAGGAATTGGCGCGCTATTCCAAGCAATTTTATCGTCGCCGCGATCGGGACATTTAATCAAGTCGGTGCTGCAATCAGATTTCGACTCTTGTTTGGCTAACAAACAGCTATTCAATTGATTTTCACCCGGTGCGATCGACTTAATTCCCAAATCGGCACATTGGATCGTCAGTTGTGCGTTTTGTGCTGTTCGCAATTTGTCTCCCGGATAAATCGGCGTACCGCTGGTTGGGCGGACAATTAGCCCGTTTTGGCGATCGATCGCAACTTCCCCGCTACTATGGATAATCAATCCGTTGGATATTCTGTTACTGGCTGCTAGTGCAGTAGTTGCGATCGAGCTTAAAGCTATAAAAACTGCAATCCTGATTTTCATTTGATATTTCCTTTTGCTTGTAAACGTTGCTGGGCAATTTGCAGGCATTCATCTTGTTTTGGTACGCGGTAATCTGAATATTTAAGCGCCTGATTCCAAGCTTCTAAAGCTGCTTGCGGCTTACCTTTGATTTCGAGAACCTCTGCTAAAAGACATTGAGCTTCTGGGCTGTCGCCTCTGAATCCGATTGCTATTCTTAAATCTGCTTCTGCAGCGTCATATTGCTGTTGTGCCAACCGCACCCAGCCGCGATTTTTAAAACAAGCGGCTTTTACTCCGTCGTATTCAGTATGTTCTAAACAGCGAGCGATAAATTTTAAAGCTTCTTGAGGTTGATTGTTGAGAATGAGCGATCGAGATAATTGAGAATTCGCCTCAGCAGAACCCCGTCGCGCTGCATCCTTCATTAATTTTTGCGCGTGTTCTTTTTCATTCAAGTCCTCATACAACACAGCTAAGTTATAATGAGGCGTGGCAGAATTTAAATTTAGTAAACTTGCTAATTGGTAGCATCTTTCAGCGATTAATAGTTGACCCTGACGGTGGCTGGTTTTTCCTATTTCATTCACAACGCGGCCAAGTATCGGGCCCATTAACATATAACTGATAGCGGTAATACCTAAACTTTTTGCCGCCCGCTGCATCCAATCAATGGGCCGAATTAACGATTGGTTATTTGGGCGATCGCCCGCCACATCATCTGCGGGAACAGGGCGATCGCACGCCAACTCTAGTAATTTTAATCCCTCAAATGTTGGATGTTGGCAAAGCATTGGTATGCCACTCGCGCCCGGAAATTGATGTTCGTGACGCAGCAAATCATCCTTAGCTTTTCGCACAGCCAAAAACAAAGGTTCTTTCAGCGCCAAATATCTAAACAAAGACTTCACAAATTCCTGAGCAATAAAATCCGGGATAGGCGCCCGCATCACAATTACTGACGGTAAAGAAATACCCTCAGTAACCCAATCTGCTGCTATTCCCAGGCTCGAACAGGAATTAAAAATTAGTAACTGCAACCCTTGAAAAATAGCTTGTTTCAGACCTTCTTTAAAATCCTCTAAACTAACAGTATTATCTTGAAGGTCTTGATTAATATATAGCAGTCCGTTAGCAGCATTCGTATCGCTGTCGCTGTGTCCGGCATAAAATAAAACTTGCCAGCCTTTTTCATCAAACAAATGGTCGCGAAACTGTTGAGGTGTCGGTTCTTCAAGAAACTTTATGTCGCAGCGATCGCCCAAATATTTTTCCAGCTCTTTTGTATCTTTTCCAACATCAATTCCCTTGCTATTGCCTACAACACCTAAAATTCTGCCTCGCGAAGGTAGAGGCATTCCCGCTGTAGTTGCCTGTAGGGGAACTTTTCCGTATTCTGGGGAACTGCCGATGATTTCAGAGTTGCGGTAGTCTTGGCGAAATTGCCACACATCCCAAGGCAACTGCCAAATCAGAGAGTTATCGCACTCTAGAAATATTTCAACGCATTCTGATGAATTGCTAATTTCTGTTCTGAGTTTTACCTCAATTTTTCTGTAAAACTCGTCAGCACCCAGCCACTTGTTCATCTCTTGCTTCAAACCTTGATATATAGCATAAGGTTTGTCTTCAGAAATATTTGTTGTGCCTGCGGACTTGATTTTGATCCGAGCACTGCTTCTGTTATATTGGGATGCAGCACAACTATTGTTCCACCTTCTGTGCAACTCCTCAACTTCAGGTGCTGGTGGTAAGTTTGCCAAACTTTGAGCGACAGTTTTCCCTTGTTTTTTCAACTCTGCTGTCACATGAGAAAAACCATTTTTTAAATCCCCAGACCCCAAAGCCAAGATGACAGTCCAGCTCATAAATTCTATGCTATTGCAGTGAATCAAAGTATCATACCACAAAAGTTTCTGTTATGCTTAAATCATCTAAAGCTACTCGAATACTAAAGCTCTCGTCTGGCTCTACGTGAAAATCGTTCAGCAAAATGCACAAGTTCTGAACCGTTGATTCTACCTCGTGTAGATTTTCTCCTATGTCGGATATTAAGGAAAGTTTAATATTTGTTGGCAGGTAAGTTTCTCCGATCGCCGGATGCAGTTGGACGTGAACTCTCAGAGTGCGATCGTCCTCTTCAGCAATAGCAACCAACAAAGCAACACTCGTCCTTCCCAAACGCATTCCCAAGTCAATCAACTTTGCCCGCGTGACATCAGCTTCGGGAAACCTATTGATACTGCTTTGACTGCCCTGCAAGGCAGATTCGGCTCTCGAATTTCCACCTCCTCGGAAGGCAAAATTAGGGTTTTCGTCAGGAAAAAGTAGGTCGTCTAAATTTTGTTTACCTTGCTCAAATTTCTGCCAACCTGTTTCGGCAGCATTCTTAAACCAATTGCCTAAATTAGATTTCACTGGGTTTTCAATTTCAGTAGGAGAAGTCTCCGGCTGCGGATTAAAGATTGATTCAACTGACTCCCAATCTGATGTAAATACATTCTCCAGCCACTGACGCAGATTGACTTGAGATTCAGATATATGTTCGAGGTGGAGCAAGAAGTCATCCAGGGAATGCAACTCACTCAATACTAATTCGCCCGTCCCCGCAGTTGGGGAAAATCCCAGCAATTTTGCTTCCTTTTCATCCTCCTCAATTTCTACTACCAGATAACCGATGCGCTCCTCCCTTGCTTCGGGGGGAACGTGACAAGTATGCGATAGGTTTTGCGGCGAAGTGATGCGATTATTTTTTCCAGGTTTCGGCAAATTTATCAGCGGACGGCATTCGATTTTTCCTAGATTTTTGATATATAAATCAGCCACATTTTCCAACAAGCGAACAACTGGATTCCAGCTATCGCAGTTAGTTAAATCTGTTTCAATACCTAAAAGGATCAAGTAATCGCGGACGGCCAACACAGCCAAAGTGTTGAGATAAACTTGTTCTTTTTTGTGGGGGTGGCGCTGTTCGGAAGCAAATTGCCGTGCTGAACCAATTGCCTTTTGGGTAATAGGCATTGGCAAGGATTGGTTTCCGATGCTGTTACTCTGTGCCATTGTTAACTCCTTTGATGATTAAAATTCGTAATTTTCGCGAAATCTTTGCAAGTGAGGGCGACATTGAACTCGGTGAAAGGCATACAGGGTAGGATACGAGCAGGAAAGTTCTGCTGCTAATACGGTGAAACTTTTGCCCGCTGATAAACCTTTTAATATAACTTGACAAGTTATATCTGGTCGCCCTCTAACGTGTTTACTCAACACCTGATCTGGATCGGTATCAATCCAGGCTTGAAGTTCTGTAAAAAGCTGAGCTGTTTCGAGAATGTGAGTTCTATCGCGATCGGGCAAATTTTCGATTCGATCGATCGGCGTTCCGTCTTCTGAAATTTGTTCTCGATCGTCTCTCCTGTTATTTTCTCTATCTACCCTCGAAGCCCAATTTTGCAGCCGTCGCTTGAAATAATACTTGAACCAAGTAATGACGTTGCCGCGAGTGTGATCGTACTGAGTTCCCGTGCGGGATTCGCACAAATTGCTAGAGAAAAACTCCCACTGTTCTTGCAAAGCATCTTCATAGTAAGGTACATTTTCCTTCCTGATCAGGCCGGAGTTTTTCATCTTAGTCACAAGCTGGTTCAACAAACGGCTGCGCTTCAAACCGGGAGGATGCTGGCAAATTTGGGTGACAAGCCGATCGAGCTCTTGATATAGAAGTTGTCTGTGGGATAAATTCGATTCTCCCTCACCCTCAACAGCATCGGTTTGGTTCTCGGATGGGCGGTCTTCCCCCTCGGAGGGGATGTACTCATCATTCATAGTTCAGTGCGGCCGCAACTTTGTTCCTACATTTACTTATCAGGGTAAGTTGGAGGAATTTATGCGAAATTCTGAAAGTTTTTTTGATCGGAGGGTTGAAAGTCTTGCTGTGCGGTGGATTGGGTCGTTCAATTAGATGTGAATTTTTGTTAAGACGCATCAAAACCTGCATAAACCGGGTTTTTGCGATTTATACAGGTTTGTAACGAAGTATTCTGCGAAAAACCCGGTTTCTGACCACCAGTGCGTAATATCGATCGCCCTTAAATCCGCAAAACAACCGTTGTTCCGTACTTTCACCCAGTGTTTACCAAACTCGACAAAAAAAACTTGAGAGTTTTGCATAAAACTACCGAGCTCACCCTGATAAGTAAATAGGAAGAACAAAAAGGCTTTAGGGGCGATCGCCCTTAAATCCCGAAAACACTCGTCGTTCCGTACTTCCACGCAGTCTTTGCAAAACTCGAAAAAAAAAACTTGAGAGTTTTGCATAAAACTACCGAGCTCACCCTGATAAATAAACAGAAGGGAAATTACGAAGTTCATCGCACTTTTTGAGAGTTATCCAAAAGTGCGATCGCCCGTAACTTCCCGATCGAAATCCGAACCAACATCCCAACGGATATTGGAAAGGGCTTCTTCCGATGTTGGTTTAATCTATTTCCACGGTTGCATTTATTAAGTTGATTTGAACTGGTAATTGCGACAACAGAGTTGAAGTGCGATTGCATTTCGCGAGGCTTCAGTTTGGGTAAATGACGGATATACGACAGCTAGAGAGTGCAGAAGTGCGATCGGGCTTGTCGATAGAGTCGCTTTGTCAATTTTCAGAACAGTTTGTATCTACCACGCGAGGACAATTATCATGGCTACTACTCCTAATTTTGACTTCGACTCAGCTTATCAGGGGATTATTAATGAACGCAACAAAACTCGTGTTGTATTCATCAACGGAATTTTGACTTCTGAATCTGGTTTTGCTGACGGCAAAGATGCTAATGATAAACTGACTCTCACAAATCATCCAAACTCAATAGAGTTCAAACCTGACTTAAGAGAGTTCAAACCTGTTTATAATCCAACATCTTCATCTCCTTTTCTACCAGGAAACCTAGGACTATTAGAATCACTTGTAACCACCTATAGCAGTTTTCATGAGAAAATATCGCCTATTCTATTTCAGCCAGCTCTTGACAAGTGGAATGCTGAAGTCAATTTTGGTAGTCAAGAGTGGCTGGACAATATCAATGCTAAAATTTTGACAGCTCTTGCAAATTCTTCTCCTGATATGATGAGTGTAATTACTGACTCTGAAGCCAGTGAAGTAGCTAGATTTGTTAATAAATATGGGGATTGGGGGAAGTTTTACCAGGCACTAGAGAATGAGACCATTTTTCCACCTCAGTACACAGTTAATTCGTCTTCTGTACCTAATGATTTGCTGGAATCTTTCGCTCAATTTATGTCCGATGCTCCTTCAAAAGCCAGCAATAGCGTAAATATTGGTCAGGGGTGGGTAGGAGATGCGACTAATTTTCTTTCCACTCCAGAACATTCGCTAATTATAGTAGCTCATTCTCAAGGTAATTACTTTGTTGAAGATGCTTTAAGGTCAGGACTCAGTAGCTCGGATAAAAATCGACTTAAGGTCATTTCAGTTGGTTCACCCACAGACTATATATCTCCTGCTTCAACTGGGTTTAAGATTTCAGAACTGTACAAAAATGGTGACGATCCCGTTACTAATCTTCGGTTAGGAGGAACACAATCTAATCAAGGTAAACTCGAGCATTTTCTTAAAAAACAAAGGGTGATAATGTCCGTAGGTGGAGTAACGGCTTTGGGAGAAGATCACAACCTTGGAAAATATTTAGAAAGAGAAGATGTCAGAAAAGATTTAATAAATTCTTTTAACACTTTCAATCCTAAAGGTTATTACTTCTCTCCACTTTCATCATCTGGTACGGATGGCTCTATCTATGGTGACTGGGTAGAGGAGAACGAAATTTCCGAAACATTTCGCGGTAACGAAGGTAATGATGTTATTCGCGCTAAAGATGGAAATGACCGACTAATAGGTGCTTCTGGTTACGACTTTTTGGATGGTGGCGAAGGAACTGATACTTCTGATTACTCTTCCAGTCAAAGCGGAATCAATGTTTGGGCTGATAAAGTTGCTGGTTCCGATGTTTACAAAGTTCACGATGGCTTTGGAACAGAAGATGTTCTTGGATATATCGAAATAATCAGTGGCTCAAATTTCAATGACACAATGACTGGCGGTGAGTACAGCGATATCTTCTACGGTCAAGCCGGAAACGACCTTTTTTGGGCACAAAAAGGAGACGATACATTCTACGGTGGCACGGGTAATGACACAGCTTACGGAGGCGATGATAATGACTACCTCCGAGGTGAAGAAGGCAGCGACGATTTAAGAGGAGAAAACGGCAACGACACTATCTACGGCGGTAGCGAAAATGACTTCCTCTACGGTGGCGATGGCGAAGATGAATTGCGCGGCGAACAAGGTTCTGATGAACTTCGAGGAGAAATTGGCAACGACACCCTCTACGGCGGTAGCGAAAATGACTTCCTCTACGGTGGCGATGGCGAAGATGAACTGCGCGGCGAACAAGGCGATGATGAACTTCGAGGAGAAAGTGGCAACGACACCCTCTACGGCGGTAGCGAAAATGACTTCCTCTACGGTGGCGATGGCGAAGATGAACTGCGCGGCGAACAAGGCGATGATGTGTTAAAAGGAGAAGCCGGAAACGACACTTTATATGGTGGCGACGACCAAGACCAACTTTATGGTGGATTAAATGCCGACTTACTCTACGGCGAAGCTGGCAACGACCAACTTTTTGGTGAAGAGGGCGACGACATCCTAGATGGTGGTAGCGACAACGATATCCTCATGGGAGGCACCGGCGATGACAAACTCTACGGCCGCGCAGACAACGACATCATCCAAGGCAACGAAGGCGAAGACTACGCCGAAGGTGGCAGCGGCCGCGACTTCATCCAAGGCAACGAAGGCAACGACATCCTCTACGGACAAGACGGCAGCGACACCGTAGAAGGCAACGCCGACGACGACTTCATCGATGGCGGTAACGGCCAAGATTTGCTGTTCGGCAATACCGGAGATGACAGAATTTACGGACAAGGCGGCAACGACATCATCCAAGGCAACGAAAATAATGACTGGCTGGAAGGTGGCGACGGCCAAGACATCATTGATGGCGGGGCCGACGACGATGATATTTACGGACAAGCTGGCGAAGACAATCTTTTCGGCAGTCAAGGTCAAGATTACATTGATGGCGGCGACGGCAAAGATACCCTGTTTGGCGGCTTCGATGACGACGTACTTTTAGGCCAAGCCGGCGATGACACTCTCAACGGCAACGCTGGCAATGACGAATTATTTGGCGGTACTGGCAATGACTCGTTAATCGGAGAAATCGGCGATGATTTAATTGATGGGGGAGAAGGAGTCGATCTCGTTAATTACATCAATTCTCCCAGTGGTGTTATCGTTAATATTGACGAAAATAGCGACTACGACAACAACACCAACCAACGTTTCAAAGAATTCGTCACCGCAGTTAATCCCAGCGAATATTACACCGAACTCGAACGGGACTTTGAAATTGCGGCTGGTACTGGTAAAGACGGTTTTGGCACTACCGATGCTTTGAGAAACTTAGAAGACATCATCGGTACTCGCTTTGAAGACATCCTAGTTGGCAACGAAAAAGATAACCGAATTTGGGCATTAGAAGGCAACGATTTATTAATTGGCAATGCCGGCAATGACTCATTTTACGGCGGAGAAGGCATCGACATTCTCAGCTACCGCCGCGACCCGAACGGGGTTACTGTGAATTTACAAACAGGCGATGCTACGGACGGTTGGGGAAATCAAGACAAAATTGCCGACATTGAAAACGTCGCCGGTTCTCGGCATGACGATAATATTACCGGCGACGATACGGTTAACGTTATCACTGGCGATGCTGGGGACGATCGCATTTACGGACTCGGTGGCCACGACAAACTCTACGGCGAATTCGGCAACGACCTAATCTACGGCGGCGAAGGCGGCGACAGCATCTACGGCAACCAAGACCGAGACACCCTATACGGTGAAGCCGGTCAAGACTACATCCGAGGTGGCGATGCCGACGACTTAATCTACGCCGGTAGCGATGACGACACCGTTGCAGGAGACGCTGGCTACGGCAACGACACAATTTTTGGCGAAACAGGCAAAGACTTACTCTACGGTGGCGCTGGCGACGACTTTGTGTACGGCGGCGAAGACCAAGACACCATCTACGGCGAAGGCGAAAACGACAAACTCTACGGAGAAGGAGACACCGACCTAATCTACGGTGGCACCGGCGACGACCAACTCTCCGGCGGCGACGAAAAAGACACCCTCATCGGCGAAGCTGGCAACGACACTCTCGCAGGCGATGCAGGCGACGACACCCTAGACGCCGGAACTGGCAACGACTATCTCTACGGCGGTACCGGCAAAGACACCCTAAATGCCGGCCTCGGCAACGACCAACTTTACGGCGGCGAGGATGCCGACATCCTCCTAGGCAAAGAAGGCGACGACAACCTGTTTGGCGAAGCGGGCGACGACACCCTCGATGCAGCAGAAGGCAACGATTCCCTCTACGGTGGCGACGGCAAAGACATTCTCGATGCCGGAATTGGCAATGACTATCTCTGGGGTGGTCAAGACGATGACACTTTATCAGCCCAAGCTGGCGATGACTATTTGTTTGGCGAAAA
>NZ_JAUBSA010000021.1:76073-82831 GCF_036702115.1 Microcoleus sp. LAD1_D5
GACACTTTATCAGCCCAAGCTGGCGATGACTATTTGTTTGGCGAAAACGGCGATGACATCCTTGATGCCGGCGAAGGCAACGATTCCCTTTATGGCGGTGACGGCAAAGACATTCTTGATGCCGGAATTGGTAATGACTATCTCTGGGGTGGTCAAGACGATGACACTTTATCAGCCCAAGCTGGCGATGACTATTTGTTTGGCGAAAACGGCGATGACATCCTTGATGCCGGCGAAGGTAACGATTCCCTCTACGGCGGCGATGGCAAAGACACCTTGTTCGGTCAAGCTGGCAACGACTTATTGCAAGGCGGTTTCGGCGACGACTCACTCTTGGCAGGCGAAGGCAACGATACCCTTCTCGGTCAAGCTGACAGCGACACTCTGTACGGCTTTGGTGGCGATGACATCCTGGAAGGCAACTCAGGAACAGACCGACTTTTTGGGGAACTCGGCAACGACTCCCTTGACGGCGGTACTGAAAACGATACCCTCGAAGGTGGCGACGGTAACGATTTCCTAGACGGTGGCGAAAATAATGACAGTTTGTTCGGACAAGTCGGTAATGATACGGTTATCGGCAACCGTGGCGATGACATTGTTGACGGCGGTTCCGGCAATGATTTGCTTCAGGGTAATCAAGGGCGCGATCGAATTTACGGTCAATCCGGCCTCGACACTCTCCTCGGTGGCGACGATAGCGACACTCTCTGGGGAGGCGATGACAGCGACAACTTGCTGGGAGAATCCGGCAGCGATAACCTGTTCGGCGGTTTCGGCAACGACCAACTCGACGGCGGCGAAGATAATGACAGCCTCTACGGGGAAGGTGGCGATGATACCCTAGCTGGCGGAACAGGCGACGATTTCGTAGATGGGGGAACCGAAAACGATACTCTCTCCGGCAATGACGGCCGTGACAAATTATACGGCCGCCAAGGCAACGACTTTTTAGAAGGCAATGCCGATAACGACCAACTGTGGGGTGGCGATAACGACGATACGCTGTTAGGACAAACTGGAGACGACCAACTGTGGGGTGAATCGGGCAATGACAGCCTTGATGGTGGCGAAGGGGCCGATCGACTTTTCGGTCAAATCGGCAAAGATACCCTCTCCGGTAACAATGGCGACGACTACTTAGAAGGTGGCGCAGACGACGATAGCATGACTGGGGGCGCTGGGGGCGATCGCATTTTCGGAAATGACGGCAACGACTTCGCCGACGGCAACAGCGGCGACGACTACATCGACGGCGGGGCGAACAACGATACTTTAGCAGGGGGAGAAGGGGGCGATCGAATTTTCGGTCAATCCGGCAACGACAGCCTCGAAGGTAACGACGACAACGACTTCCTCGATGCAGGTACCGGCAATGACACCCTCTGGGGCAACGACGGCGACGACGAACTCTACGGCCGCGAAGACCTCGATTTCATCGACGGCGGGCGCGGCAACGACCAAATCTACGGCGGAGATGCAGCCGACACCCTCCTCGGACAAACCGGAAACGACAACATCGACGGTGGTTCCGGCGCAGACTCGATTCTCGGCGGCGACGGCAACGACAACATTTGGGCTCAAGCCGGCAACGACTCCATTTTTGCTGGCGCCGGCAACGACAACATTTGGGGCAACGAAGAAGACGACCTGATTTTTGGAGAAGCAGGCGAAGACAAAATCGACGGCGGTTCCGGCTACGACACCATCGACGGCGGCGCCGGCAACGACCAACTGTTCGGCGGTACGGGCAACGACCAATTATTAGGAGGTGCCGGCAACGACAAAATTGACGGCAGCATCGACGACGATAAACTCTTCGGAGGTGCCGGCAACGACTTGATGTTTGGCAGTCAGGGGCAAGACACCATGTTAGGTGAAGTAGGGGAAGACACCCTCTACGGTGGCGACGAAACCGACCTGATGGACGGCGGCGCCAGTAACGACATGGTTTTCGGCGACTCCGGCGACGACACCCTCACAGGCGATTCCGGCGACGACACCCTCACAGGTGGTGGTGGCAACGACTGGATGGGCGGTGGTAACGGCGACGACTTGATGTTCGGTGAATGCGAGGACGACACCATGCTGGGAGGTGCCGGTAAGGACACCCTTGACGGCGGTTGTGGCAACGACTTGCTAACCGGGGAAGCTGGCAGCGACTACCTGTTGGGCAACGAAGGCGATGACAGTCTCGATGGTGGCAGCAGTAATGACACCCTCGATGGCGGTAATGGCAACGACTTCTTAAATGGTGGCAGCGGCAACGACAGCCTTAACGGTAACGATGGCGATGACAGTCTCTACGGCGGCGAAGGTAACAACGTGCTCAAGGGCGGAAATGGTCAAGATTCGCTGATTGGAGGCAGTAGTTCCGACATATTTGTGCTATCACCAAGTTCGGGACTTGATAACATTTTCTACTTCCAGGCCGATCGCGATTACTTCGGACTCTCACAAGACCTCACTTTTGACCAATTGCAAATCGTTCAAGGCGGCGAGAATTATACTAACGATGCTTTGATTAGCATCGCAGGCACCGGCGAACACTTAGCTTGGGTGAAAGATACTCAATTTAGTGCGATCGACAGTTCTCGGTTTATTTCCATCACCCCCGGAGCCCCGCTGCCTGGAGTTTTCAATACTCCCTCGGATACCGATCTTTTAACCGGCGAACCTGTTGATAGTAACGATGTTCTAAGTGCGATCGACAGCGGTTCTAACACTAGCTTATCCAGCACGACTACCGCATTAATTAGTCAGCCAAACAGCACGACTACCGCAGTTATTAGTCAGTCAAATAGCACGATTACTGAATCAATTAGCCAGTCAAATAGCACGACTACTACTCTAGAAAGTGCCAGCCAGCCACTGGTGACAATAACTACTAATCCAGCTATTTCAACACCAACTGCTGCCACATCTACCACCGATGACATCTTGCTAAATGGCGGTTCAATTCCAACCCTGAATAGCTTTAGTGGCATCGATGATGACATTCTCATCTACGACTCTAACAGCTTGTTAACATCTCTAACCAACGCTCAAACTCAGCCAATTCTGCCTTTGCAAGCGACGAGTGTTGGTAGTGCGATCGCTCCTACTGCTAATCCTTATGGTCAGGAAGCTGACCTCTTACTCAATGCGAATCCGAGTCCTATTCAGCTACCAACAAGTAGCGATTTAAGTGGCACTTCTACCTTGTAGTAATTGTAGGTTTGCTTGAGGGCGATCGAATAGATAAAAACCCGGTTTCTTCAATAAACCGGGTTTTTATTATTGGTTATTTTCGGTCTGCATTACTATAGCTATCTTCTAGAAGTGCCAGTCTAGTAACTTAGTGGTCTAACGGTATAGTTGAGCAGCAGCAGACAGCCTCAAACTTAGCACCAAGCTCTGTTGGCTGTCCGCTCCAACGCAGTGTTATACTGCTGGTCGATCGGACATTACTCTCGCTCCAGGTATTTCTGGATACAATGTACAGCACCCAATCCACGAGCTAGCCTGTGGAAGTTTGGTAACATTGTCACCTCAAAACCGAGGTCTTCCCAGATCTTCTGGTTTCCCTTGTCTGCATCCTGTAAGTATTTGTAGTCTTCATAACCGTAAGTTGGTAACCACACGCGCTTACTGGATTTTGTGATTTCAACCAGTGCATTATTTGCTGTAGCAAAATACCAGCTACGAAGCTCAACTTCTGTTATCCCCAAAGCACGGAGCTTAAGGTAAATTTCGGAGAGCTTCTTGTCTTGTGGACGATTTAACTCTTCGACATTTCTCATTTGCTTTGAGAAGGTAAGCGGTAATGGATTGCGAATGACAGTAAATCCCTGAGCTTTTAGGAAGCTAGCAATAGCATCATAGACGCTTTGCATAGAATACGCTGTAGCAAGTGCTGATTGCGGCATTGGTGCCATTGAAGGATCGCCCACAAGGATCTGATATTTTCCGCTTGCATCTTTCCCTGCTAGAGTCAGGAACATATCAATATGAAACAGTGGTTGGGCTGTTCCATCTCGGTTACCCTGAAACACTATATCGACGAAATACTGACCTTCTTCTTTTACCAGCACAACGTCTTCTGCAGGTACTGGTATTGAAGAACCTACGTAGATCAAATTCCTCGATCCGTCAAGGTTGTCCTTGAAGAGTCGCTGTACTAAGTTCTCCGGTGTTTCACCATCATCTGGAAAAATTGCATCACCAACATACTCTAGTGTCTTTGTTGGATAATCAATGCCAATCAACCAAAAGTCATCCCCAATTAAAATATTCCCACCTTGAAAATATAGAGGCACCTGAAAGTTTTTGATATCTGTTGCATGAGTAACATAATCTGCAATAACTGCATCAGCATATCGTAAGAATGATAGAGGTTCGACGAAGTAAGTTTCCTGGTCACTAGAGGTTGAGATAGCATAGGCATCCTGTGCCCAAATTGAGAAGCCAACATAATCTGGAGCTTCAACAACTGTAGCTGTTTTGTCTCGGTCATACATTTTCAACCAATCTTCAACAATGGGTTTGGAACCAGAGTTAACCAAGCAGACAAACCTAGTATCTTTGGGCAGGGTTTCTAGCAATTTCTTATAAATAGCTTCAAAATCCCCTTCTGTTGTCCCTACAGGGATAGTAAGCAGCATAGATTTGATTTTGCCCTCACTACTGCTCACAAGTTTGGGTAGGTGTGGTTTTGGCGGTCTTAAGGCTGCCCTAAAAGGCCAACTTCTGGCTCCCACTTTTCCTCGAATCTCATGTGCATTAAACTCTGCGCTAGCGGAAGGAGGTGCTAGAGATAGGGCAGGACTAGCTGCTGGTAAATCACGTCGAACAACACCATCATTATCAAGCAAGCTGTATAGATATGCCGATTGTTCCATAACTATTTTCCTCAATGTTATTGACCTATTGTCTGCTCAATCTATTACAGATGTTGAGCATATTCATTTTCATTTCTATACTTAGCGTCCCAATTCCGGAGAGTTTGAAGACCTCTAGTTTGGAGGCAGCTAACTTACAGCAGATTGCAGGTTTCTGAAGTACACCCGCTTATGGAACAATCCCCGCAAGGATAAGGCTTAGCCTAAGTCCCTACCTGCGATTTTTATGTACCTCACTTACCTGAAATTTGCTGTATAATTGTTTCGCAGTTGCAGTACAATACTATTTCAGATCGACTTATCCGGAACATCTGCGGTTTAACTGTGAACAGTCTGAACAACTTCTGCTCAGCCTTAAATTAAAGAATAAACCACCCCGATCGCCCCATCGGTGAAAAAAAGTGACATGATTTTATAAAAACTTGTAAATGGTAAATTGTCGAGCTAGAGGAAAGAGCGATCGCGCGTACTTGCAACCTTGAGGACAGCTACAACTCATCGATGTCACCAACCCGCCTTCTGTAAACTGAATAACAAGTTCTTGCTCATCCAGCAAGGCACTTCCAAGTAAAGGTCGCCTTCCTGTCGCAATGACTAGGACTTCTCGCTCTTCACTATCCCAAAGGACGATCGCGCTTCGTGAACTGGTAGCAAGACTTCACTATTATCTGCCAAATTTGCGAGAATGTCGTGTCTAAAGGTCAAGCCCATCAATGAAACAGCTTCTAGAGGAAGACACAATTCCCCAGTGAAGCCTGTATCTATGACGAACTCAATAGGGATGCTTGAGCCATGCGGTAGCAAGAAAGTCAGCGTTACAGTTGCGTGCCTATTTGTCACAATCCCAGAAATCACTTGCAGACACGCTCCATGACACCACCAAATGAGACAGCAACGTTATATCCAATGCGAATACCAAAGAGTCGGGCGTTTGGGTGCTTCTTACTAAGGTTACGAGATGCTTGCAATCCTGTTTTATCGACTTCATAATCACCTGTCTCAATGTCGATGATGACCATCTTGCCGATGTTCTCTTCCACTTCTACCTTTTCGCGGATGGTGCTTTCATACAATTGGTTGGCACGTTGTGCAACTTCTTCACGGCTTAAAAGGATTGCCTGCATATATTGACTCCGATCGCTAGGCTTTTCTGTGAATCCATCCCTGATAGCCCACGGACAAGTAGGGTGAGCATTGCGGTTAATTTAGTAAATTTGTTTTATTTTCTTAAAAGCAACTCTAACCCATAATAAAATGTAACCGGAAAAACCTATTACTCTTGTGATGATAAAAAAAGGAAAAAACGATTGCAAAATATCAATTAACGCCCGCCAAATACCACCACGTACAAGTAGTTGTTTCCCTGAGCCGCGTTCACTTAGATAACTATAAAAACCCTGATGAGGCAATAGCAAAGCTGCTCGAACTTGGTTACAGTCCAGAACTGCGGTACCAATGGAATCCAGAGCGAAACGAATTTGATTTATACGCCCTAATTCACGACTTGCCACTAGAGGAATCGCTAATGACCGATGAAAAATGTCAGGAGTTTTTCCAGAATTTCAAACACAGCCAAATATATTCGATCGGGTGCGGTAACGCTGACCCAGATTGGCTATTTGCTTGGGGTTTTGATGACCCCCGCCGTCAATCGATTGAAGAATTGAAGAATTGAAGAATTGAAGAATTGAAGAATTGAAGAATTAACACCACGGATGAATCCGGGGGCTTGCGACCAAATTGCTTGAATGTCACGCCAAGCCAGAACAAATTGAACCTTTACCAGCAGCTACAGCATTAGCTTAGGGCTTGCTGAAAAAGTGAGAAAACAGCATTTAGAAAGATGAGTGAATTCGAGTTCTCCTCGGCAATATAAGT